>CAYFUK010000001.1:0-40885 GCA_964346325.1 uncultured Candidatus Peribacteria bacterium
TTATATTATTGCAAAAGTTATTAAAATTATTGAACGATAGGTTTTGATTGCGTTTTAGCCTTGAGAAAAAGCCGATTTTTTGGTATAATAATTTAATAAAAATAAAAATAAAACGGATGAATCAAACTAGAGCTGAAAAAACGGAAAAAGCCCTGCGCGAAGTGGTCATTTTGCTTTTAGACAACTGCATGCTTTTATCGGTTGAAGAAAAACAAAACATAGGTGAACTTATTCCGTTGCTTAATAAAAATGAACTTACGGAGTTATTTCAGCTGCTTTTGGGCTCAAAAAGAAGAACAAACAATATACTCGAAGATCTTGCCGCGGAGTATCCGGCGGTAATGTACGACCTTGATGAATATCAAAAAGAAACTCTTAAAACCGTTTTTAAAGATGAAAGAGATGTTTTAAAAATATCACTTAATAAAACAAATGAATCCTAAAACCGCATTAAAAAAAGGTGTGGAATCAGCTGCAAAACAGGTTCCCGAAGCAAAGGAGCAGGTTAAGGAAAAAGCAGCCAAAAGAAGCATGTTTGCAAAAGAAATGCAGTATCAGGTTTATAGAATTGAGAATGTTCTTAAAATAAAAGATGCAAAAACTTTAAGAAAATTTGTTAAAGAAAACAGCAAATGGTACAAAAATGCAACTTTAACGAACTTTTTTAAATCTTATGAAGCAAAAAAAACAAATGAATTTATTGAAAAGGCAAAGCAAAAAACCGGCCGGGAGCGCGAGAAACTGTTGATGGGTATTCGTGAGATAGTTTATAAAGCAAAAAAAGAAAAGTACGCGGCAAAAAAGGGCGCGGAAAAAGTGCGGAAAGAAAGAGACAAAGAAACCGAAAAGCTTAAATCTTTGATTGAAAAAGATTTAAACGAACAGGAGATAATTGATATTGAGACCAGCATGTATGATCCGCTTGAGTTTCCGAAGGATAAAATGGATTTTAATAAGATTCAGCAATATTATCTTAAGATTTTAACCGGACAAAAGGTTTTGGCTGTTCATGCAAAAGGCATGCAGGAGAAATATCAGGGGTCCATGAAAAAAGCTCAAAAATTTCAGGAAAAATATAAATCCGGATGGAGAAAATATGCGGGCATAGCTGACTGGGGTTACAGAAAAGCAAAAGGTATATGGGGATCGATTAAAAGCGTGTGGTCGGATGATGAGAAGCCGCCTTCACAGTCGGATAAAATCAATTCTTTGATGAAAAAGACCGCCAAAGAATATGAAAACAGAATGGCCAGGGTAAAAAATTTAAAGGATAATTTACAGAACAGGTCCAATGAAATGAAAATCGGACTCGGGACTTTTAAAACAAATTTAAGGGAAAAATTAAAAACACTTATTTCACGCGGGGAATGGACAAAAGCCAAGCAAAAAGAACGCGAATTTCTAAAAGAAAAATTGAAACAGCAAAAACAGAGAATGGAGGACTCACTTACAAAAGCAAGAAGTCAGGGCGAACAGATTGATAATGCTAAACAGGGCACTTTAAATTTGAGCCGGGCTTTGCAAAAAAAATATGCAGGCATTGAGAGCGGCGAAAAAAATCTTAACGGCAGAATTAAAGCCGTACTGGCAAGAGTTAAAAAGCTTGAGAATTATTACGGTTCCGATGACCCGCGTGTCAGGCATATTCGTGAAAACGTTTTGCTGCCTTTAATGCAGGCGCGCGAAAAAATCTCCACTTCAAAAGAGAACACTGAAGTTAAAATCACAAATGTTGATAAAAAGAATCAAAAGCTGGACATGCTCAAGGCGGATACTTACCTTGCCGCTACTTCTTCGGTGGATCAGATTTCTAAATTGGATCTGCAGATTTCCAGTGAAGGTAAAAAAATCGATGTACTTAAAAATAAAAGATTTGAACTTCATAAATTACTTGAAGAAATGGAGTTCGCTTACGCCGCTGTTGATGAATTCAAGGGTAATGTGGGTAAGAATCTGGATAAAATGAACAAAAATAATGATAAAACAGTTGAAGCTTTAAACAAACAGCTTAATGCACTTAATAAAACAAAAGTTAGTCCTCCGGGGCTTGGTTCAAGTTTGTATAATACCGTATTGATAGGTAAACTGGGATTTTACGGAGCGGTTGTTGAATTGCCGTTTAAGTATACACCCCGCGCTATAGGCTATGCTTTTGCCAAGCTGTTTGGAAGCGATGCTGAATGGGATGATACAAAAAACTGGACTTTACCGGGTTTGATTGAAGGTGTTACTTCAAAATATGATGAGTGGCTTGATAAAGGAGGCATTAAACAACATTTATCGGAAGATTCAAGCAGCTTTACCAAACTGATTGCTGAAATTGGAAATTTTGGTGCCGGTGTGGTTGGTATGGCAAATGGAGTTGTAAGGGGTATGAATGCACTTATTTTTGAGACTCCGAGAACACTGGATTCAATAGGAAAGATTATTACCGACTGGCAATACACAAAAGAAGCAGGCAAAGCTGTTATTAATTATCACCATTGGGAAAAAGGCGATTACGGTATAGCCGGCGGTAAAACCGCCGGGGACATACTTTTGTTGGTTTTAACCGCGGGTGCTTCAGCCGGCGGACAGGCCGCGGCAAAAACCGCTGCGGTTGCGGGTAGAACAAGCAGGCTCGCAAGAGCGCTTGCCTACACTAAAGGCTTTGTTTTGGAGGGCGGAAGAAAGCTTGCAACAGCGCCATATAGAATTGTGAAATCCGTAAAGAGAATTGGTGTAACAGGTATAGCAAAAGCTCCTTTTGTTCTTACTTACAGGGGTGGCAGGTACGTGTTTGACGTTACGCGCGGCGTAGTTACCGGTAAAGGAATGACCTATGCATATAAAACAAGATTATCGCGAATTGTTGGCAAAGAAGGCTCGGTCATTGCGCCTGCCGAAGGATCAAAACTGGCAAGATTAATAGATGATACCGATGATATAGCCAAGTCTGCGAAATTTGAACAAGGAAAGGTTGGGAAATTGATTGAAAATTCCGATATGAAAAATCTATTCGATAAAGTAAGAGAAAGCGGAGTTAAAGGTTTGTCAATGGATGAGCTGGGGCAATTATATCAGGGAATGGGAAAATTGATGTACGGGAAGAGAACGGGATTAATCGCGAGAACAAGGATAGAAGGTTTTAGAAGCAGACTCGGTAAATATATGAAAACAAGAGCAAAGGCAGAAGGATACGAAAGGTATCTTAATAGAGCCGGCGGTGACATTGATTTACTTAAACAAAATCCAACAACCTTGGCAGGTGTACGCACACTTAAAACAAGAATTCGTGAAAGAATACTTGATATTGATGATGAAATTCCAAAGTTAGAAAGAAGAATTGCAAGACTGGAAAAAGATGCAACAGGAAAAGCTGCAAAATTACACTGGTCAAAAAAATTACAACGCATTAAAAAAGAAACACCTTTGTTGCAAGCTAAGTACAGACAATTAAGCTACAAAGCGATTCTTAAAAATCGTCCGGTGGCTTTATACAACGCAGCTAAAGAAAAAGCGGCGAAACTTGCCGAATCCTTTAAAGGTAAGAGCAAAGCTGAAATTGCAAAACAACTGGCTAAAACTGTTACTGCTCCGGTGTGGCTCCCTTATAAATACGGAGCAAAACTTATTCAGCGTTATTACAGGTTTTATACAAAGCCGGATAAAGCGGGAGCAATTAAAACTTTAAAGCAAAAAGGAATTCTAAAAGAAGGTTCTGATGCGGATATGCTTGTGAATTATAAAGCCTTAAGTGATTCTTCAACTCAAATAAACAAGCTTGTTAAATCGGGCAAAGTAAGAGAAGCGGTTGAACTTTACCAAACAGCCAGAATACATGCTAATGGAGCCGGGATTCCCTTTGCTGCAATTGATCGCTCGTTTATGGGGCATCTGCACAGGGTAGCTCCGCCAACGGCAAATTATATAAGCAAAGTAACCGATTTAATTGATCCGCGTGTTATAAACGGCCTTCCTGAAAAATTAAAAATAAATTCAGCGGCATGGAAAAAAGAAAGCGAAAAGCATGCCGGGCTTCTGTCTAAAATGAAGCAAAATACCAAAATAGGAAAAAAATTTATTAATAAATAATCTAACAAATATAAAAATGTTTTATTCAAAATTAATATTCAAAAACGGAGTTGAAACACCTCCGCAAGCGCCGTCGCAAACTCCCGATCAAAAAGCTGAAAAGCTTGAGAAAAGATCGCAGCAAAAAATTGATGCAAAAAGAAAGGCTGCCGAAAATCTTAAAGATAACAAAAAAGAGCTTTTAAAAAGATGGAAAGAAAATAATCCCGAAAAAAAAGTTGAAGCGATTGAAGACGATCCCAAGACCGTGGCAATAGAAAGAATAACAGATTCTTTAAAAGCAAAAGAGACGTATCTTTTGATATCTTTAATGGAAGAGTATTTTGGAGATAAAGGTGAAAAACTCGCTAAAAAGTTTTTGGCAAAGGGTCTTAAACAAAGTAAATCCGGTGATATTAATTTAAAGTATTTTAGGGAATTCTTTAGCTGGAAAGGTTACGAGGGTAAATACAGAAGTTTTAATGTTCCGAGAAAACTCGGGTTTTATTATCTTGATCAGTATATGCTTGGCTGGACAACCGTTGACCGTATTTCCGTAGGTCCGAAATCCGATAAAGATGATGAACCCTCGGGCGAGAGATATCTTGTTAATGCTTTATATCATATAAAAGCTCAATATAATCAGGACACAAAAGATAATGATATGGGGTTATCTGAAGCGCAGCTTAAAAAAGGTTTGAAATTTTTCAAAGATAAACCTGAAGAATTCGAAAACCTGATGAAAAAGAAAGAATCGGGACTTGGTAAAGACACAATCAAATGGTTTAAAGAAAAAGCGAACGAACACTGGGAGCCTTTAACGGAAAAAATGGCTGCCGCATTAAACGTTGTTATCGGAAAGGGTGTAGGAAAATATCTTTACAGATATAATGAAAATCAAAAAAGAATTTATGCAATTTTAATTCAGGGGCAAGAGCCGGAACCTGATTTGGGTGTGGGCGGTTATATGGAAATTAAAGATGATAAAATAGGATCATGGAACAAATTTGAAGATTACAATAAATTCAAGACCGAATATATCGATGATATGGAAGCTGATAAAGTTAGTGCCGAGGTTGGAAAAGAAAAGTCCGAAGCCGGAGAAGAAATCACAAAAGAACAAAAATTAAAACAAACAGCGGGAATGATTTCAACTATCAAGGGAATAAAAGAGGGTCATCCGACTTTTCATGATCTTGATGATTATTATGAAGATATAAAAACAAAACTTAAAAAAGAGCTTAAAGAAAAAAAGGGAATCACCAAAAATCTTGATTCCATTGTTCAGGCAAGAGTTGATGATATTAAATCAAAAGTGGATTCGGCCATTGAATCCGACGAAGCACTTAAAGAAGCCGGTGAAAAAGACAAATCAACAAAACTTGAAATCAGGGTTAATTCAAATGACGAAGTAACCGTTAAGTTTGATAAACCCGCGGGCAGAGAAAAATGGAGAAAACTTGCCGAAAAAGCCAAAGAAAAAGGTTCCGATGTTGGGGCTTTGGCTAAAAAAGCAAGGTCGCAGTTAAATGAAAAAGTTAAAAAAATGTTCGGGAAGGGAGCTCCGATTGCAATGTGGTTTTTGGATAAAATTTTAAAAATTGATGAAGGGATCAAAAAAATATTAAGCGGAAAAAGCGCTCCCATTACAGCCTTTGCACTTGGTGCTCTTGGGATTTCCGTTACACCGGCACTTGTTGGAGCCAGAAAATATAACAGTAAAAAATTCGATAAATTATTAAGCGGATTATTCAAAGACGACAAAGAAAAAGAAGCAAAATATAAAAAGAAGGTAACCTTAACGCAGGATTATAAGCTTTCGGGTTATTCCATTACCATTCCGAAAGGTGAAGGAATCATACTTAAATCCGGCAAAAAATTGCAAATAAAGGGCGGTGAACTTGTAGGTAAAAAAGAAAAGAAAAAAGGATTGTTCTCGGGAGGAGAAGAAGTAGCCGAACTTGGAAAAGATCAGGAAATAGTGATTGAAGATGGTACAACAATTCCGGATGGGACAATTATCAAAAAAATGAAAGTAAAAAAATCTTAAAACTATTATTTAAAATAAAAATAAAATGGCATCAAAATTAAGTTTAAAATCAAAAGGCATTGAGCGGCCCGAATCGTTTGAGGCTGTTGAAGCAAAGAAGCTCACCGAATCAGAAGAAGAAAAGATCTCGCGGAGTCTGATTATAAGGTGGTATATGGCTAAAAAGTTTGAAAAACTTAAAGCTTTGCAGAATAAAATTATCGAAGCGTCGTACAGTGAGAGGGAAGAAATTAAAGAAAGAATAATAAAAAACACAAAAGAAGAATTGTCGAAACATAAAGATTTAACAAAAGAAGAAGTTGAAAGACGCTCAAAACAGCTTGCCGATGAAGTTATTAATGTTGCGGAAGGGCGTGCAGATATGTCGCTTGTTGCAAAAAGGTATGCTGTGCAGGAAGAAGAACAGAAAGTTTTTTATAAAGTTGTTGATGGATTTGTGAGCCGTGAAAATCAGAGTGAAACATTGCAGAAAATTGCAAAGAATCCTAAGTTTGCTGATTTTTTGAATGGAATTAAAGCTCATGATCCCGCTACTGCAAAAAGAATAGATATGGCAATTAAAGAAGGTGACTACGAGGGTTTGCAAAAAATAGTTGAAAAATCAACAGACGGTAAAATAAATAAATCCGCAATGAACAGATTTATGGCGATCGGAGTACTCGGATCCGCTCATGTTAAGGAATACACACCGGTTGATACGGTAAACAAAGCTATATCCTTTTTGGATCAGTACAGGCATGTGGGGCATGGATTTGCCTTGGATAAAGCTTCGCAGGATATCGGGATTCCTTTTTTGCTTGTTGCCCGTTTTGCTTCGTGGACACTCAGGGACTTCAGGCAGATGGATAATATTATGCAGAGAAACAAACATCTGATTGAACAAAAAGATAAAAAATCGATTAAAGATAACGAACGTCTGGTTTTTATAGAACACATGCATAAGGCAAGAATGAAACTTGAAGATAAAGTGAAAGGTGATAAAGATCTTCAGTCAAATTTTGAGAAAGCTTTGGATAAGTATCTGGACAGCAAAGAGGAACTTGGCGAACGTGATAAACAGGAGATAAAACAGGCATCGAGATATGAGGATTTAAGGCTTGTTCAGCTTTTTGAGTATTATTACGCGGAAGATGAAGACCGATACAGATGGTTGATGAAGTCAGCATCAAGAGTTCCAACAATGATAAGATTTGCCAAACATGTGTTTGGAGAGCAGAGGTATATAAAAGCCACAATGCTTAGGTATACAAAAAGAAGACTTCTTGACCGTTCAATTACCAACTTCAGGATGAATGCAAAAAACTGGGGTATGAAAGATATTCTCAGAAATATGAATGATTTTGAAAATAAGATTACGAGATCAAGAGGGGAAGCATTAACAAAATATGAAGATCTGTATCGAGAAGCTTCTAATTATAAAGTTGATGCCGATGAAATAACGGCAAAAAGAAGCTATCTTGATAAAGAGCTTTTGGATCAGGACAGAATGCTTCAAAGGTATGCCATTTTGGTAAAAAGGGCTACAAGGATTATGTCTGATAAGGCCAAAAAGGTTATTGAAGCGGGTAAATCAATACAGGCGGCACAAAAAGGAGCCGGAAAAAGTTTTTTAACAAAAAAGCTGCATCAGCTTCCTCATGTTTCCGATCAGACACTTGAAGCAATAGGGCTGGATAAAGCAAAAAAAGCGGGTTATACGGGTGCCGATTTGATCAACGGATATACAAGAAGGCTTGTTGATATTAAAACCATGGAGGATGTAACAAGAGCAAGATTCAGTGCTTTGGCGGATGTGGTTGATACCAATGTTGCAAGGCCGGTTGGTACTGCGTGGCAGGGAAGAATGGACGTAGCCAAAGGTGTTAGTGACAGAGCAAAAATACGAAAAAAATTACAGAATATCGAAGACCTTGCTAAACCGCACAAAGGCCGTTATATTGCCAAGACATTCGGCTTACCGGCAATTATTATAGGTATTCAGGGGTACGATTTATTTACGGGAAAGGCAAAAACAAATGAGGTCCTGTGGGATATGGGAGAAGCGGCAGGTGGATTTGTACCTTTTTTGGGTACCGCACTTGATATAAGGGGCCTGATTAAAGGTGAGAGTTTATCAGGCAGAAAATTAAATACAAAAGAGCGATGGATGTATGCGGGATTTGCAGCGATCGGAGCAATCGCCGATGCCGCAATATTAATTGGCGGACTCGGGCTTGGTATACGTGCGGGGCTCGGAGGAGTGAGAGCGGGCAGACGTGCCGTTAAAGCCGGCAGCGCACTTGCGGGAGCAAGAAAAACAGGCGGTTTACGTGATATGGCTTATGCCTCAAAATTGCCGTTTTTTCAGCGGCAGATTGCCAAAGCCGGCTCAAAATTCAATAAAGTAAGAAGAGCCGACGGAGCAGCTGAAGCTTTGTATACAAGAAAAGCAATTACTCATGCAAATAAAATATCAAAGTATAATTCGGGAGTTAAAGACACGTATAAAATTGAAAAATTTTCTGATATCGAAGGCAAAATTAAGATTGCCGAGAAGGCCGGAGAAATGCCTACAGTAAGAAAACTCGAGAGATTAAGAAAAACGTTAAAAAAGTTGGGAAGTATTGAAGGTCTTGATGTTTTAAAAGACGTTGGAAAAGGCATTGATATACCGCGGGGATTTTTCAGCAGGCAGTGGCTTAAAAGTAAAAAGGCATTTCTTGGCATTAAACAATGGTTGCTTTCAATCGGAATTCCTCCCAAGACTATCAAAAACTACGAAAAATCATTTAGTGCCGTTGCAAGCGCAAAGCAAAATAAAGCCAAGGCATTGGATGATCTTCATGATTTGATAAAAGCAAAAGAAGGAACAAGACTTAAAGCTGTTGATACATATAAAGAGTATATGGTTAAAGCGGAAAAACACGGGCAGACAGCTATTGATTACACAAAAGTCGTTGATGATATATCAAAACAAAAACGAAAACATATAAGACTTGGAGGAATAAAAAGATCAAAAAAGGAACATCTGAAACATGTAGAAAAATTACATAAAGGGAAAAAAGCAACCGAAGCCGAAGTTAATGCCGCAAAAAAAGCATTAAAAGAGGCTGATGAAAAAATTAAGGCTTCAAGAAAATACAGTAAAAAATTGATCGATCGTAAGAAAAAATTGTCCAAAGAACTTAAAACAAAAGGTGATGATGCCAAAGGCTGGAAAAAAGAGTTTGACAGTGCAAATACAAGTTTAAGTAAAATTGAAACAGATGTTGTAAGGCACGAAGATAAGCTAAGAGCCGCAGAAGAATCTATTGTTTCCGCAAATACAAAAAGAGCGATGATGTCCATGGAAATGGAAAATAAAGCAACGCGAATGGCACGTTACCACGATAAAACAGCTAGTGTGGCAAAGCTTTTGCAGTATGGGGGGCTTGCAATGGGCGGAATATGGTTGTTCTCCGGTTTTCACGCCGGACCTGCGGAGCAACTTAAAACAGCGAGTAAAGCCGTTAAAGGTGCAGCTAAAATGGGAGGCAAAACATTTGATTATGTAATGCTTCAGGATCATTCGGGAAGACCTCCTATTGATCAAATGGTTGAGGAGCGTGTTAGAAAAGTTAAAATGCGAGAAGAACTTAACGGTTATGTTGAGAAAGCAACCCGGCGCGGTGTAAAACCCGAAGAAGTGCTTGCAAAACACTGGAATACCGATGAAGCAAAAGAAATCGCAAGACGTCAGGGCTTATACCAAAAAGTGCAAAAACTTATTGCCGATAAAAAGGTAACACCCGAAACAGCGCAAAGAGCAAGGGCAAAACTGCGCGATGTTGCAACAGGCGACTCTGCGGGCAAAGCCGGTGAAAAGTTGGCCGGATAATAAAATTAATTATTTAACTTCAAATAAACATGGAATTAAAATTCAACGCAAAACTCATTTCTCTTTTTATAGTTCGCATTTTTGAAGTCGCGATTCTGTATGCGGTGAATGTGTGGGTATGGTATAACTTTCCGCCACCATACAATTTTTGGCTTATAATATCTTTGATAGGATTATATGTTTTGTATGCGGGCGTGACTCTGTTTAACGATTATTACGAACTCACACGCGGCGAAGGCGAACCAATGGAGTAAATTTCTTGTTGCCAAACAGCTGGTCCATCCCTAAACTTAGGGGTGGACTTTTTTTGAGTACTCGGTACCCTGGGGTACCCGGTACATCCATTTACTCGGTAACCCACTTAATTATGAACTTCGACGGAGTTGAAGAAAAAACACTTGTACTTGTAAAACCCGATGCTATCCAGCGCAGCTTAACAGGAGAAATCATCAACCGCTTTGAGCGAAAAGGCCTTAAACTTGTAGGAATCAAAATGATGGGCCTTGATGATGAGCTTCTCACAAGGCATTATTCTCATTTGGCTGATAAACCTTTTTTCCCCAGCCTTACCAAGTTTATGAAGAGTTCGCCTGTAATTGCAATGTGCTGGGAAGGGCTTGAAGTTGTTAATGCTGTGCGTGAACTTTGCGGAATCACTAAAGCAAGGGAAGCTGAAGCCGGCTCTATAAGAGGCGATTTTGCAATGAGTGTAAGTTGTAATGTTGTGCATGCATCCGATTCTGTGGAAAATGCTCAAACCGAAGTTAGCAATTTTTTCAAACAGGAAGAGATTCACGATTATGCGAAATCAGAATATGAGCATGTGTATGCCGAAGATGAAAAATAGTCATATTATGCACGTTATTTTAAACGGCAAACTGGTTGCTAAAAATAAAGCAAAGATCAGCGTATTTGATCGCGGCTTTAAGTTCGGGGATGCAATTTACGAAACTTTAAGAACAATCAACGGCACTCCCTGGCTTTTAACGCAGCATCTTAAACGTCTCAGAAATTCAGCGAAAATTTCGGGAATAACAGTTCCTTTAAAAAATAATGAATTTGAGTATCACATAAAAAGACTTCATAAAAAAAACAACAACAAAGAATCCAGAATCCGAATAACTCTTTCAAGGGATCTCACACTTTTGATTGAAGCTGAAAAACTCACAAAACCCCACAATCTCAGTAAAGGCGTTTCCGCAATCACATACAAGGCCGAGCGTCCCAACCCCGGCATAAAGTCCACCAATATGCTTCCATCGATTCTGGCGCGCAGAGAAGCCGATAAAAAAAACGCCTACGAAGCACTGCTTGTAAATAAAAAAAATAATATTACCGAAGGTGCTTTTTCAAATATTTTTGCGGTAGAAAACGGGCGCCTTATAACTCCCAAAAACGGCATATTGGAAGGCACTGTTAGAAATTACATAATAAAAAAATATCCAAAAGTCATGCAAAAATCGATTCCGCTCTCTAAAATCCATACCTACGACGAATTGTTTGTTACCTCAAGCACATTCGGTGTGGTTCCGATTATAAAAGTTGACGGGAAGCCTATAAACAATGGTACAATAGGTCGGATAACACAATATATTATTAAACTTTTGCCTCTATGAATGCCTCTATAAAACTTAAAAGCAGAAAGAAATTTCTAAAACTCGATAAACCGCTTGTAATGGGAGTTTTAAATGTAACTCCGGATTCCTTTTATGAAAAAGGAAAATTTGTTGATACTGATGCAGCACTTGCAAGGTATGACGAAATGGTTAAACAGGGCGCTGATATTATTGATATAGGCGGTGAATCCACGGGTCCGCGAAGTAAGGATGTTAAAGCCAAGGAAGAACTTGACCGCGTATTGCCCCTTTTAAAAAAAGCATGCAAAAAACGCACAAAATGCTGGACTTCAATTGACACCTACAAACCCGAAGTGGCAAAAGCCGCACTTAAAGAAGGCGTTGATATGATTAATGACATTCTGGCATTACGCCATGATCCCAAACTTGCAAAGCTTATCGCAAAAGAGCGGGTTCCGGTGGTTATGATGTACAGCAAAGATGACACGGGCCGGACATCGGGCCGAAAAGTTAAGTATGATGATGTTGTTGAAGACATTAAAGATTTTTTGAAAAAGCGTATTAAAATTGCAAAGGAAGCCGGAATTTCTGATGAACATATTATTGTTGATCCGGGGCAGGGTGCTTTTGTTAGTACCGATTCTCAATACAGCCTTCAGATTCTTAAAAATTTAAAAAAGTTCAGAGCATTCGGCTACCCTATTCTTGTCGGGTCATCACGAAAATCTTTTATAGGAGAAGTTTTGGACCTGCCGGTTGACGCAAGGCTGGAAGGTTCGCTGGCATGTGCAGCGGTTGCTGTTATGAACGGTGCGTCAATAATAAGAACTCACGATGTTAAAGAAACAAGGCGCATAGTTGATATGGTATGGGCGATTAAGAACTCTTAAAGATTTATCGTTGCCTCCAAACACCGTCTTCCGTTTTTTCAACAGCGGGATGAGTGGTTTTTGAACCCAGTATGTCGGCTACTTCTCTTGATATCGCAGGATCACCGTTTTGATAGCCGTGATCTCTATATAATCTGTCTGCGTGTGATTCCAAAATATCCCATGAATCGGTATCCTGTTCAAAAGGATTTATGTCGGTTTCATTGTTGGTTTTCATAATTGATTTAGGGTTAGTTTACGTCGTGAATTTATACTTAAATCTGATTTGTGTCAAATAACTTTGATTTTTTATTGTAAATAGGCCAGAATATACCCGCTATGAAACTTACTAAAATTTTTACATTCGACAGTGCGCATTTTCTCCCCAACTATCATGGGAAGTGCGAGAACATGCACGGCCATACATATAAAATGGAGGTTACCATTGAAGGCAAGCCTAATCCGGACGACGGAATGATTTTGGATTTTAAAAAATTAAAGGAAATTGTAAATGAAAAAGTAATTGAAAACCTCGACCATAAATTGCTTAACGATATTGTTGAAAATCCTTCAGCTGAGTTTTTGGCGATTTGGGTTTGGGATCAGCTTAAAAACGACCTGAATTTAAAACAGATAAAAATTTACGAGACATCTGATTCATATATAACTTATGAAGGAAACTGAAATTAAAATTCTCGGAATCCGTGGAAACGAAGTTGAGGCAAAGCTTGCAGAGCTCAATGCTGAAAAAACTTTTGACGGTTTGCTTAAAGTCAGATATTTGGATACTCCCGATAATGAGATAAAAGATCGCGGTGATCTGTTGAGGATCCGTGATTTTACCGGAGATTTTGTTGAAATTTGTTATAAATCGAATAAAAGGGAAGAAAACGGATGTAAAGTTTATGATGAAGTTCACTTAAGAGCCGATGATTTTGATGAAGCAACGAAAATGTTTGATAAACTCGGTTTTAAAGTAAGCACCTATTATGAAAAAAAGAGAAAGGTTTTTAAACTCGATAATGCAGAGGTTGTAATGGATCAATATCCGAAAATTGAGCCTTTTATAGAGATTGAGGCCGAAGATGCCGCTCAAATTGAAGAATTGGTGAAAAAGCTCGGGCTTGAAGACAATGAAAAATCTTCCGAAACAATAAACGGGTTACTGAAATCAAAGTATCCGGATATTGAATTGAATAATCTAACTTTTGATTAAAAAGTGCTAAATACGAAGAATGTTTAAAGCTTACCTTGCATTGGGGTCAAATTCAGGAAAACGTCCGCATAATCTTGAAAAAGCAAGAAAATTGCTTGAAGAATGCGGAATTAAAATTACGAAAGTTTCGAAAATTTACGAAACAGAGCCGGTTTCGCGAATCAATCAGGGGAAATTTCTGAATCAATGCTTTGAAATCAAAACAAATCACGATCCCCGAAGATTGCTCTCAATTTGCCAAATGATAGAAAAACAAATGGGCAGAAAAAAGCTTCGGGCCAAAAAAATCGGGTACGAAAAACCCAGAATCATAGACATAGATATACTTTTATATGAAAACGGAATAATAAATAAAAAATTTTTAAAAGTTCCGCATCCGCGCATGCATTCGCGAAAATTTGTACTTGAACCCTTAAATGATATTGCACCCAGATTGGTGCATCCCGGGCAACGCAAAACAATCAACAATCTATTGAAAAATATCAAAAAACCTCTAAATTAAAGGCATGAACGACTTAACAGAGCTTGAAAAGAAGGCGACCCGGCTAAGGCTGCAAACAATCAATGCAATACACAAGGCCAAAACCGGGCATACCGGAGGGTGTCTTTCGGTTATGGATATCCTTGTTACGCTTTATTACGGCAAAATTGAAAATCAGCCTATTTTAAGGGTTGATCCCGAAAAGCCGGGATGGGAAGATCAGGATTATTTTGTTCTGTCAAAAGGACATGCTGCGCCGGCACTTTATTCCGTACTTGCCGACCGCGGATTTTTTGATTCGGATGAGCTTAATTATTTACATCAGCTTAATGCCATGCTTCAGGGGCATCCACATCAAAAAATACCCGGAGTACCTGTAACAAGCGGCTCGCACGGTCACGGCTTTGCCGCTGCTCACGGCCTTGCAATGTCACTGAAAATGGATAAAAAATCAAACAAGGTTTTTGCGGTACTGGGTGATGGTGAACTTCAGGAAGGTGTGGTGTGGGAAACCGCAATGTCGGCTGCGCATCATAAACTCGATAATCTTCATATTTTTGTTGATAACAACGAGCTTCAGGCCGACGGTTTTACAAGAAGCGTAATGAATGTTGAACCGATTGTTGAAAAATTCGAAGCATTCGGATGGCGTGTTGTCAAAGTTAGAAACGGCCATGATTATGAAGAGCTTTTAAGTGCGGTTGATAAGGTTTATTACGCTTCGCGAAAGCCAAATTGCATTATCTGCAATACAGTTAAGGGTAAAGGAGTTGAATTTGCGGAACGTATTACCGGTTATCATAAAACCGCATTCAGTGAAGCGGAAATGAAAGAAGCAACAAAATCTCTTGAAGAAAAATTAAAAAAATTAACCGCCCGGAACAAATGAAACAATTTTTAATAGGAGTTTTCGCGGTATTTTTTATGTCTCCCTTCAGCATTCGGGGTGATTCAATGGAACCCGCTTTTTCGAGCGGCGACACAATAATGTTTGAATCTTTAACATATACAATGGACGAGCCCGAAAGAGGCGATATTGTTGTTTTTTACGGGACCGATGATCCGGAAAAAGTTTTTGTTAAGCGAATAATCGGAATGCCGGGAGAAGAAATACAGATTAAAGAAAGAATTATTTATATTGACGGAGAAAAACTTGCGGAACCGTATTTGGGAGAATTCAGGAAACTTGAAGATATGAGTAAAAGGGAATATGACGCTATAACCTATAAAGTTCCCGCGGAAAAATATTTTTTACTCGGCGACAACAGGGAGAAAAGCTTTGATTCCCGAACCTGGAACGACCCTTTTGTGCCGCGTGACAATATATTCGGCAAGTATTACTTTGATGTTTATTAACCTTAAATGATATGAAAAAAATTACATTACTGATCGGTATGACCGCTGTTTTTATTTTTGTGTTTTCAGGATGTTCCGGAGGCGATGCGAATGCCGGGAATTTAAAAGAAGTTGTTTTTAAGACAGATACCGGTGACCATAAGTTTTTTGTTGAAGTTGCAGACGATAGTGAGGAAAGAAAGCAAGGTTTAATGCACCGTGAATCACTTGGAGAAGACAGAGGTATGATTTTTGTTTACGATAACGAGCGCAAAGTCGCATTCTGGATGAAGAATACTTTGATTCCTCTTGATATGATATTTTTGGATGATGATTTTGAAGTGATTGATTATTTTACCGATGTGCCGCCGTGTGAGGCCGATCCATGTCCGCACTATATACCCAAACAGAATGCAAAATATATAATTGAGCTTAATGCCGGTAAAATCAGTGAAATAGATTTGAAAAGAGGAGATTTGGTTGATTATGAAAATTAATTAAGTTAAAATCGGTGCAAGTTTTACGCGCTCAATGTAGATTTTAAGCATAATCGATGGTGGTTATCGCTTTGGAATTCAATGGCGCTTGACCATTGAGAAATGGAGGAACAATTGACTGGCGAAAAGAAACACCACGACAAAGGAAAGGCTTTTGCCAGCGAACTGGGCCTGAACTGGAAATCGGTTTTGAATTCCAGTGAAATGGACCCTTATATTCTTGCGGAAACGCTGGAATGGATCTGGGAAAACAGACTTCGGCTCAGATTCCTTAAGTTTTGGAGAGAAATGGATGACCTTTATGAGGTCAAAGAAAATGAAAGGCTGAGGGCTTTCATTAACATCGGCTATCCACTTCCGAAGGCCGTTGCAATGAATTGGAGGCTTTTTTCCGACTTCTATTCCGGCCTGACAACCATACTTGAGATGATTCCGCGACCCGAAACATCCTAAACGGGGAAATCCTGCCCGAAATCCTTCCATTTCTCAATTCCCCCTTTTGCCCTTGCAAAAGTTTTCGGTGAGGTTGCCCGGCAATGGAGGCTTACTTGGTAAGGGGACCTTGCATAGCAACCCGACATACTTGACCTTTTACCGTTATTAATGCTATTAAATTAGCGCAATTAAAGCTTTTTTATGCAGTTTTCAAAAGGAGACAGAATCTCAACATTAGACGCCTTTTCCGGGGCTATTGCAGCATTTGGAGGCCGCAATAAAAAAGCTGTTGTTCTTAATGCCGATACGGGCATTGATTCCAAAACAGGAAAATTTGAAAATTTGTACCCTGACAGGCATTTTAATTTTGGTAATGCCGAAGCCAATATGGTAAATACAGCCGCGGGTTTTGCCGCAAGAGGAAAAACTCCTTTTGCAGTCGGGCATGCGATTTTTGTAACCGGAAAGCCATGGGAGCATATCCGAAACAGCATTTGTCTTCCTAATCTGAATGTAAAATTGATAGGCACACACGCGGGTCTTTTAACCGGCGAGGAAGGAGCTATTTTTCAGGCTATTGAAGATATTGCGATTATGCGCGCGATTCCGAATATGAAGGTTGTTTCGCCTGCTGACGCTGTTGAAACCTATTATGCAATTGATGAAATGATGAGGGATTTTGGACCCACTTATTTGCGACTCGGCCATCCGGATGTTCCTGTTCTTTATTCCGCGGAGCATCGGTTTAGAATCGGTTATGGTGATATTCTGAATTTTGGTGAAGATATAAGCCTGATTGCAACCGGAACAATGGTTCATATTGCAATGGAAGCAGCGGATCGTCTTGAAAAGGAAAAGTCAATAAGAGCAATGGTTGTTAATATGAGTTCAATAAAGCCGATTGATGAAAAGTTGGTTCTTGACTGTGCCAAAAAAACAAAAATGGTTTTTACACTTGAGGATCACGGGACAACAGGGGGCCTGGGTAGTGCTGTAAGTGACTTTTTAATTGAAAAATTTCCCGTAAAAGTTCATAAAATAGGTATGGAAAAGTTCGGAGAATCGGGTAAGCCCGCAGATTTATATAAAAAATACGCCCTAAACAGCCAAGGCGTATTTGAAACCGTTAATTCATATCTTCGGGATCTGAAGTTATGATGTGCTCATAACCGTTGTTCAAACCGTGATCAGCAAGCAGTTTAACTCTTGTTGAATTGAATTGTTGAAGTTCATTTTCAGCTTGTTCAAAAGTTTCTCCCTGTTTACTGAATTTAAAATCCGGATTTAAGACCTGCGAGGTTGATTCGCTTATTTCTTCCAGCAATCTGCCGGGATTTGATTCCCATTCGAGTGTTTTTTTGGTTGGTTCTTTGGATATATCAAATCTGTTTACATCTTCGATTATATTGGCGGGATTCATTGGATTTACAAGATCAACACCTGTTTCATGTGTCTTTTTAATAATCCATAATTCGCCTTTGTATGTAACGGTGTCGCCCCGCTTAATAATTTGAATTTTTTCCGGAGAATCGGTTTGTAAATTTTCCATAAGTTTTAATTAAAGAGTAGTTCCGGCCATGTAATTTACAATACCTCCGTTAATCTGTCAATATCTTTTTAGGGATTATCAATTAAACAATTCCCGATCAATCTCTATAATGAAATCTGCTAACAACAGAATTATGCCCAATCATCCTTTAAAACTTTTTTCAGGAACATCTCACCCGAAACTCGCAGCTGAGATTGCCAAAAACTTGAATGTAAAGCTCTGCGATATGCATATTTCGCGTTTTGCATGCGGCGAAATTTATTCAAAGCCCGGTTGCACGGTAAGGGGTTCGGATGTTTTTGTTGTTCAGACCGCAACACATAATGTTAATGAAGATTTGATGGAACTTTTTGTTATGCTGGATGCCTTTAAGAGGTCATTCGCAAACAAAATTCATGTAATTATGCCGCATTATCCGTATGCCCGGCAGGATCGCGTTGCAACTCCGCGCGAGCCGATTTCGGCAAAGCTTGTTGCCGATTTGATTTCGGCGGCAGGGGCCGATCATGTTATAACGATGGTTCTTCATTCGGATCAGGAGCAGGGATTTTTTGATTTTCCGGTGGACAATCTTTATACAAAAAAATTCTTTGCGGATTATTTTAAAAAGAAAAAATTAGAGAAGATGACAGTTGTATCGCCGGATGCCGGAGGTGCAAAAGATGCAAAAAAGTTTGCCGATACACTTGGCGCCGAACTTGCGATTATACACAAATCAAGGCCGAAAGCCAATAAGTCGGAGGTAATGCATCTGGTTGGTAATGTAAAAGGAAGAGCATGTATTATTTTTGATGACATGATCGATACGGGAGGTTCGGTGGTGAATGCAGCCGAAGCTTTGCGTAAAGGCGGTGCGCATAAAGATATTTATCTTGCCGCCACTCATCCGGTTTTTTCCGATCCGGCTCCAAAACGTTTGGCAAAAGCCGGATTTAAAGAAGTCGTAGTAACAAATTCAATACCCGTGCCCAAAGAAAAGCGGTTTAAAGGTCTTAAAGTTCTGTCAATCGCTCCTTTGTTGGCAAAAATTATCAATAATGTTCACGAAGCCAAATCGGTAACGTCTGTTTTTAAAAATTAACATCATTAACTATGGATATTTATATCGGATCCGACCACGCTGGATACAATCTAAAACGGAAGATCAAGGATTATCTTGAAAAAAAAGATTATACGGTTATAGACCTTGGTTCTTTTAATGCTGATGAACCGGTTGATTATCCCGATATAGCACGTGAGGTTGCTGAAAAAATTCAGGAAAACCGGGATGCTTTAGGAATAATGGTTTGCGGTACGGGCCAGGGTAGTGCAATGGCTTTAAACAGGCATAAAAGAGTTCGCGGTGCTGTTTGTCCTACGGTTAAACATGCTGAAATGGCGAGACGCCACAATCACGCCAATGTTCTGAGCCTTGGAGAAAGAGTGACTGATGAAGATCTTGCATTTAAAATTGTCGATACCTTTTTGAATACCGAACCCGACTCTGAAGAGCGGCATAAAAGGCGAGTTGAAAAATTTGATAAATAATATATGGACATCAAAGTATCACCATCTATTCTTTCGGCTGATTTTGGCCGTTTAAACGATGATATTAAAACCGTGGAGGAGCATGCGGATTATATTCATGTTGATGTAATGGACGGCCATTTTGTGCCGAATTTAACTTTTGGAGCGCCTGTTGTACGCTGCATTAAATCAAAGCTTCCTTTGGATGTTCATTTGATGATTTCGAATCCCGGGGATTTTATTGAGGATTTTGCAGAAGCCGGTGCGAATGTATTAAGCGTACATTTTGAAGCGGCTGATGATCTTTACGGATTGCTGGCAAAAATAAAGGATAATGGGATGAGAGCCGGTGTTTCGATCAAGCCGGGTACCGATGTTAAAGTTTTGGAAGAATATCTTGAGGAACTTGATTGGGTTTTGGTTATGAGTGTTGAGCCCGGTTTTGGAGGTCAGGGGTTTATTCCGAATGTCCTTGATAAAATAAAGTGGCTTCGTGAAAAAGCTCCGGAACTCGATATTGCCGTTGATGGCGGCATAAACCATGAAACAGGCAAAAAATGCACGCTTGCGGGAGCAAATATTTTAATAGCGGGTTCATATATTTTTAAAGCCCATGACAGAAGAGAAGCGATTGATCTGTTGAAATGGACGGAAGGTTACGACGGAGCTTAGAGCCCTTATCTGCATAATCACTTGCTTAATATAGTTCCTTCTTATAAAATTCATGCTACTATGAAAAGATCACTTTCCTTTCTAATTGCATTACTTCTGTTTTTTCCAAATCCCGCAGCGGCTCAGGAAGAAACACCGGCAAAAATACCCGTGCTCGAGTATCATAATTTCGGTGAAACGGACAGCCGCTGGACACGATCTTACGAAAAATTCAGGCAGGACCTTGAATGGCTTTATAATAACGATTACAGGGCAATCACAATTGAGGGATTCATGAATCTTGATTTTGAAGGAATTGAAGACGGCATGAAGCCCGTGATCTTAACTTTTGATGATTCGAGCAAGAATCAGATGAAAGCGGTTGAAATTATGGATGAATTTTTAGAAGATCACCCTGATTTTGGCTCCGCGGCAACATTTTTTGTTTTACCTTTCGGATTTACGGATGAAGAAATTAAATATTTAATCGATTCGGGAAGACAAATTGAAAGTCATACATACGGTCATGAAAAACTCAATGAACTTACTCCCGATCAAATAGAATCAACCTTAACAAAAGCGGAAGAAGAACTGGGAATGGAGTTTGATTATTTGGCCTATCCCAATGGTATTCCACCTGCAGAATCGAACATGGCCGCCCTTAAACCACATGTGAAGGCAGCTTTTTTAGTTGGTGCGGAACCTTCGTATCTTCCAAATCATGAAAAGTTTGATCCTTATAAAATTCCGCGAATCCAGACTATTGATGATGAATGGATAAGGCATTTTAATAGGCGGCCGGGAGAAACACAAAAATCCGAATCATCAGAAAAATTCAGACTTTATCGGGTCGGTGATCCGGTTGAGCCCGTAAAAAAGTATCCCTATCAAAAATGCAAACCTTTTGATATGGAAAGGCCCTCTTTCGGTAAATTGGCATGGAAATGGCTTAAATATAAATCCGATAAAATTCGGATCAATAAAGTGCCGAATGGTCTGCATTACAAAAACGGCGGTTTTTACTACACAATTACAGGAGAAGAAGAAGCCTCAATTGCAAGTGAGCTTTTTGATTATTCAAGACATTACAGAGTTTCCGATTTTAAAAAATCCATTGTTAATGCTAATCCGGAAGCCGGGTTCATACCCGAAGAAGAGATCTTAATACCCGACATACCGTTATTTTTGGTTAAACAAAAAATTGATGTTGATGATCCATGGGGAATTTATTTTACCGCCTACACCGCAACATCAGATGAAGGTCCGCGTTTGGTTGAACAATTAAAGAAAAGCGGAGGTCGGCTTATAGTGTTTGATGTTAAAGAGATCGATGGCCATGTGTATTTTCCCACGTCAGCCAAACTTGCGCACGAAACAGGTGCACAGGACGCAATTTTATATCCCAATCTTGAAAATTATATAAGATACTGGCATGAACAGGGGATTTATCTTGCTGCAAGAATTGTGATTTTTAAAGATATAAATATGGCTTCAAACAGGCCCGATCTTGCTATTCAGAGCAAAGCGGGCGGGCCGTGGTCCAATCGGGAGGGCGTTGTATGGCTTGATCCTTCAAATAAACAAACACAGGATTACATTTTAACTTTGGCAGAAGATCTTGCAAAAGCCGGAGTGGATGAAATCCAGTTTGATTATATAAGGTTTCCGACGCTGGGGCCGGTTAGCCGGGCTGATTATAATTTTGACGAGTCAAAAACGGAAAAATACGAAGTGATACGAAACTTTATCGTGAGGGTTCATGATCGTTTAAAACCTTATGAATCAAAGCTTTCTCTGGATGTATACGGTGTTATAGTATGGAACAATGAATATGATTCAATGTCAACGGGGCAGAAAATGGGTTGTCTGGCACCTTTCATTGATGTTGTTTATCCCATGGTTTACCCTTCTCATTTTGGTCCGGGTTTTGGCGGATATGCGAATCCGGGAGATCATCCGTATTTTTTTGTACAGGAAAGCATGAAATTGTTCGGAAAATATCTTGAAGGAACAGATACCGCAATAAGGCCGTGGCTTCAGGCTTTTGCATGGCGCGTTAATAATTACGGCCGGTGGTATATTGATGAGCAGGTTAAAGCCGCTTATGATGAAGGTGCGAAAGGGTATGCTTTATGGAATGCCGGAAACAACTACTTTTATTAGTGTTTGTGAGTGTTTAAGTCATCCACCAGATTATTATGAGCTTGTTCAAAAGCTTGTTCGTTTCTTTTGATTACTTCTTTAAATGAATCGATTGACTGCTGGGTGAATTCTTTTTGTTCAAAATATGTAATGCTTTTAAGGAACGTATTTGTAATATTATCCAGAGCATGCATGTATTCGTTTAAAATACTCTCATTAATATAAGATAATCTTTCTTTTCGATCTATAATTTTATCAACAATATTTTTGAGTTCGTTGATATTACTTTTTTCGGATAATGTAAAATAAATATCTTTGGCTTTGGTTGTTGCCAGGGCGATGTTATGGGTTTGTTCAACTATTTGATTATGGATATGAGCTTGTTTGTTTGTTGACGATTCTATTGCGGAAATATTGGTTTGTCCCAACTGAAGATCAAAAACACCAAAAACAACCAAAGTTCCCGTTATTACAATTACAACTGTGGCTATTAATGAATAAAAAAGGAACTTTTTCATTGTTGATTTGGTTTATTTATTTAAATTATGCTTGATTGTAAAACTTCTGCAATTAACTTGGCTTGATATATTATATAAATCATTGCATATATAAGTTTTTCTGATAAAATAGGCAAGCTATGCACAAAAAATTCAATCTACAATCGGAATTTAAACCTACGGGTGACCAGCCCGAAGCAATAAATAAGCTTGTAAAGGGCATAAACCGGGATGAAAAACATCAGGTTCTGCTCGGCGCAACAGGCACGGGTAAAACTTTTGTTATGGCTAATATTGTGCAAAAGGTTCAAAAACCCACTTTGGTAATCGCACATAATAAAACGCTTACCGCCCAGCTTTGCAGTGAGTTTCAGGAGTTCTTTCCCGATAATGCGGTTAGTTATTTTGTTTCTTATTATGATTATTATCAGCCCGAGGCATACATGCCTTCAACCGACACATATATTGAAAAAGATTCTTCAATCAATGAGGAAATCGACAAATTCCGGCATCAGGCGACAAAAAATCTGCTTACCCGAAACGATGTTTTGATTGTAGCTTCGGTTAGCTGTATTTACGGGTTGGGATCGGTTGAGGAATACGGGAATGTTTCTGTTGAAGTTGAAAAAGGAGGAAATTACAAAAGAGACAAATTACTGCGTCATTTAACCGACATTCAATATACAAGATCACAATTGGAATTTCGCCGCGGAATGTTTCATGTTCTCGGAGACACGATAGAAGTTTATCCACCATCGGGAGACACAATATATCGCCTTGAGTTTTTTGGTGACGAGCTTGAAAGAATAACCGAGGCCGATGCATTTACGGGTGAAGAACTCGAGGAACTCGAAAGTATAAAAATATTCCCCGCAAAACATGATGTAACAACTGAAGAGCGTATTAAAAAAGCGGTTGATAGGATTCAGGTCGATCTTAAGGAACGATATGATCAGCTTAAAAAAATGGGCAAAATAGTGGAAGCCGAGCGTATAAAAACACGAACGGAATATGATATTGAGATGATGCTTGAAACCGGTTATTGCAGCGGGATAGAGAATTATACACGTTATCTGAATCTGCGCGAACCCGGTGAACAGCCCGTAACTTTAATTGATTACTTTCCCGATGATTTTTTAATAATTATTGATGAATCACACATGACGGTTCCGCAAATAGGAGCCATGCACAACGGTAATTTATCGCGTAAACAAACTTTGATAGAGCACGGATTCAGAATGCCTTCGGCTTTGGATAATCGTCCTCTTAAATTTGAGGAGTTTGAGGGGCATGTAAAACAGGCGGTTTATGTATCGGCCACTCCCGGCAAGTATGAACTTGGTAAAACAAATAGGAAGGTTGTCGAACAGATAATAAGGCCAACCGGTCTGCTTGATCCTGAAGTTGAGGTCCGCTCCACAAAAGGGCAAATTGAGGATCTTAAATCGGAAATTTTTAAACGCGTTAAAGCCGAAGAACGTGTTCTGGTTACAACTTTAACAAAGCGAAGCGCAGAGGAATTAACCGATTATCTTGGTGAACACGGTGTTAAAGTGCGATATTTGCATTCGGATATTGATACAATTGAAAGAATTGAGATTTTGCGCGATTTGAGATTGGGCAGGTTTGATGTTTTGGTTGGGATAAATTTGCTGCGTGAAGGCCTTGATTTGCCCGAAGTTTCGTTTATTGCGATTTTAGATGCGGATAAAGAAGGATTTTTACGTTCAGGCTCGGCTTTGATACAAACAATCGGCCGCTGTGCGCGAAATGTGAACGGATTTGTTGTTATGTACGCCGACAGAAAAACCGATTCAATGAAACACGCTATTAACGAGACCGAAAGACGCCGCGAAAAACAGCTCGCCCACAATAAAAAGCACGGTATTACACCTGAAACGATCAAAAAAGCGATTAAAGATATAACTCAGCTTGGCGGTGCGGGTGCCGAACGTGAAGAAAAGAAGCTCGATACGTCAAAAGTACCCAAAGATGAAGCCAAACATTTACTCAGGACTCTCGAAGACCAAATGGACCTTGCCGCACAAAATCTGGAATTTGAAAAAGCGGCCGAACTTCGCGACCAGGTGGAAATGTTGAGAGAAGAGTTTGGTATGTAGTCGGCATAAATCTTGCAATTCAGTCAAAATTCTTGACAATGACGCAACTAAATGCCACAATACCTTCCTTTAATCATTCGGTATGTCTGAGTGGAATGAAGAAACCGTGGAATCAAAAAATAAGTTGCCAATTCATGAAGTCGCGGAATTAAATGACTCTGAAAGGAATGAGCTGATTTTGCAGAAAACCGCAACCATGATAAAGGAATTGATTTGGTTTGTTTTGAATGATATTGAAAAATTTCCCGAAACGCAGCAAAAAGTATCACGCATTAACCGGCTTTTGATTGAAATAGGCATGCATTATTCCAATTCGCAGAAATTTGATTTTACTTTGCATGAAAAAGATTTTTTTGAAAAACTCCGGGCGCTAAATACAACAAATCACGCCGAGCTTATCGGTCTGGTTTTACCTTTGTATTTATCGGTTAAAGCAAGAACTGCTAAAGAACTTGAAGTTTTTCCCGTTAAAGTACAAATTACGATTTTTCTAAAATCAGCCCGGGAACAGTTAAAGGATTTTATCGAAAATCCCGATCATGAAAAGCTGTTGGAATTGGGTATTACATTTAAAAAAACAGATCTTATTTTATCGAAAGGGGATTATGAAAACATAGAAGAGTTAATATCTGATATGCATGCGTATTTAAGACAGAATTTTTTAAGTAAACCCGATTCTTTTAATATTACAAAAGCCGGTAAATTACTTGAAAGGATTAAAGTTATTTTAGCCAATTACGGTTTTGAGGTGCAATAATTGTCAGAATATGTTATAATATTCTGATGAATAATTTAAATAAAAAACCCAAACAAAATTTATATTTGCCCAGTTTTGAGCCGAAAGAAGCTGACCTTGAACTTACCGCAAAGGAAAGATCCGTGGACAGACTTGTAAGGCTTACTTTGGATAATGTTTCAAATGAAGCAAATGCAGTGCTTGATTTTACGAATATGGTTTCGGAAGAGGAAAAGTGGCGTGAACTTAAATATTTAAAGCATGAGTTTGAAGTGCTTGAAGAAACAATTACAAAAGTTATGCAAACAAGTATTAAAGAAAAATCGGAAAAGGAAGCAATTGAATCCGGAATTGAGAATTTATTGAATTATACGAATATTCTTGAAGTCGAACTTAACGGCAGCGAGGCAATTAAATCTCTGGGCAGAGAGAATGTGTATATTCTTAATGCGTTACTTGATAAGCTTAAAGCGCGCATAGATGAACTGGTAAATATTGCCCGTAATAATCCCGATAAAATTTATGATTCCATTGATGAATTTACAGATTATAAAAATAAATTTTTTGAAAAGCTTTATAACGGTTTTATAACTGAAGATACTTCATCGGAGCCGGTACAGGTTCAAATTTTTAATAATTTAACAAAAGCAATGTGGATTCCGCCTTATCCTCTTGCGGATATTGTTTCATTATACCAAGAATATCAGGACAGAAAACCGGATGAAGATTATTCGCAAATAATGAAAGAAAGATTTAAAAATTTTGTTGAGCCCAAAATGGAAGAGCTTACAAAGCAAATCGAAAAAGAAAAAGAACGAGCATTAAAATTAAAGCGTGATTTTGAATCCAAAGTTAATCCCGAATTTCAGGAATTACTAAGAAGATACGCTGATTATTGGCTTTCCATGACACCCGCAAAATTATATGAATATATTATTAAACGCAGAGCGGTTGAAAATTTTGCCGAAGACCGCGTTAATCTGAATCAATTGGAAAAACTGTATAAAGCCCGGGCAGATATGCTTTATGAAAAACCAATGACCGGCGAACAAACGGCAAAGGAATTTGAGAACTACGACGAGGAACTCGAAATTCCGCAGGGCGAAAAAGATGTTCCTTCTTACGAAGAATACAAAACCGAATAATTCAGGCATCGATAATTTTACCAGCCGCCACCACCACCGCCGCCGAAGCCGCCGCCGGAAAATCCTCCGCTAAAGCCGCTTCCGCCGCCCCAGGCCGATGACCCTCCCGAGCTTTTTGGAGAGGCAGCCATTGCCGTTGTAGCGTGTGAATTGAAATTACCCAGTCTGTTAACAAGGTAATGTGTGTTAAAAGCGGTCATATCTTCCGACTCAAACCAATTTGGTGCTTTTTTGTATATATCTTCAAATGCATCGGCCCATTTGTCGGCTAAGTTTAAAGCCATTGCATAAGGCAGCAGTTTTTCGAAAAGTAGATTTTCCTGTTCCTGAAATTTGATTCTGTCTTTTTCAGCTGTTCTTATATATTCTTCAAGGCCGCGGATTTCAAAATACATCTTTGCACCTTTAAGTGTTTTTCGCGGCATTGCTCCCGCAAATATAATAAACAAAAGTCCGCTTAAAACAAAAGCAGCAATTCCCATCCATCCGCCTAAAGCTATAACAAGTCCTGCCCCGAAAACCGCTATACCAATAAGTATTCCCCCTATTGTTGTATAGGTTTTGCGTACATTCCGGGGATTATGAACAAAATACCCGCTTTTGATAAGCCCTTTATAAGTTTGTTTTTTTATTTCGGGCAGTTTTTTATAGAATTTGTATTTTAATTCCGAAATTTTAATTCTTTCTTTTCCGTCAAACATTTCATCAAGGATCTTTTTTTCCATCGGCTTAAGTTCCGTTGCTTTTGAATATGGCTTTAATAATATTAATTCGTAATCTTTTTTATCGCTGAACCATCCTTTTTTCGAGGTAAATTCACGTATTTTAATATATCCTTTAACCGCATAATCAACTACTACCGTTGTAATATCTCTCATATCCAGTTTTTCATCTATAATTGTGCCCACCTCGGTTGCGTTAAGGTCTTCAGGGGCTTTATAGCGGGGGAATATGGTGTCGCGTGTTTTCGGATCTCGCCCCGTATACCACCATTTTAAAAACAGAAACAAAAATACCGCCACAGGAATCAGCAGAATCCAGTTGTCCATAAAAGCCCACCATATTTTTTTTAATATCGAAGGCTTGGCAACCATGCCTTTGGGCCATCCCGCAACTATTGTAAAGCCCTCACCGGGTTCAAAACTTTGCGTACCACTGAATTTAAAGGTTTTTGCATCAATTATTTCAGCTTTGCATGCGCTTTTTGTGCCGCCGTAGTAACCAGTAAAGCATGAGGCTTTCATTTCGGAAGTATCCGCATTTTCAGGCAAAACAACCCTAGCCGTACTTTCCAGAACAGGAACATCCCAGCGCGTAAATAAATTCCAGTACAATTCATCATGATTTTCAAAATAATTTATCGCGCGTTCTATCTCGTAAGTAATAACATATGTGACTTTTTCATTCAGCCATACTTCGGAATCGCCGATTCTTATACTGTAATCATCTTCAAACAATCCTCTGCCTTTTTTATCAATCGGATGAGGATTGCCGTTTTCATCGGTTACACTTATTAAATTAAGTCTTAAATTAAAAGGATTTCCAAAGCTGTCCTTATAATGTACCGGAATTTCGCGATAGATTCCGCGATGAGCATCTTTTGTAAAATCAGCGACTATTGTTTCGGTAACGCGTATTTTACCGGATTCCTTTATTTCAATATTCTGGTCGATTGAGGGAAACTCCCAGTAAGCGTTTGCAACAGCTGATGTTGCAAAGAATACGGCAAAAGATATTAATGTGAGAAATTTTTTCATTTATTGTTCTTTTTCAGATTCTTCTTTTGACGGCGCGGCTATTTCTTCGGATGAGGTTTCTTCTTCAGTCGGTTTTTTATGTTCGGTTGGTTCTTTCTCTTCTTTTTCGATATCCGCATGTGCCGGTGTAGACTTGATTTCCGGTTCTTTATCGCTAAAGCTTACTTTTACATTTTTTCTTTCTTCTTCCGCTATTTTAAAGTATTCGCGCTCTTTAAAGCCAAGTATTCCCGCAACCAGGTTGTTGGGGAAAATCTGAATTTTAGTATTATAATCTTTAACCGTTCCATTGTAGTAACGTCTGGACATCTGAATATGCTCTTCAATCTCGGTTAAGGTATCCTGTAAATCAAGGAAGTTTTGATTTGCTTTTAAATCCGGATAGTTTTCCGCAACTGCAAATAAGCTTTTTAATGTTCCGGTTAACATGTTTTCAGCTTCGGCACGTTCTTTCGGGCTTTCTGCCTGCATTGCGGTTGAGCGCGCTTTTGTTACTTCTTCAAATACGCCGGCTTCGTGTTTTGCGTATCCTTTTACGGTTTCTACCATGTTAGGTATCAAATCCCATCTTCTTTTAAGCTGGGTGTCGATATCCGCCCATCCTTCATCTGCTTTATTGCGTAAGACAACCAGTGAATTGTAGACACTTATGGCAAAAATAATAATCGCGATGACTATTACGCCCACAATTAATAAAATATCCATTTTAAATATTGGTTAATATTAAACTGAAACTTATTTTACCTAAAAAATTCCATTCAGGCCAGTTGTATCTGGTTCTTGCTTGACATTTCGAAGTTATTTGTCGTAATTATATCTTAAATTTAAATTAATTTTTTGTGGAAGCATATCAAAATAAAATGGAAACACTTGTTATAAATGATCTGATTATTAGGGATGCCATTGTATATTTGGGCAGTTGTGACAGGGTAAATGTTGAATAATTTTTTTGGCAGTAAAATCAAATGATTAATAATCGATTATTAAAGATAAGCAGTAGGTTAGTCGGCACATCAAATACCTTTTGTTAATGAGCTTGGTAAGATATTTGAATTTGATATTTATGTTGATGTGAAAGTTGATGTTCAAAAAAATAGTACATTTTTGGTACGACTTTTTTTTATTGTAATCCGTATAATTTTTGTATTCGGCATTCCAAGATGGTATAATTTTTAAAAAGTAAAGTCTATATGAAAAAGTTTACAAAGGGTACAAAAATCAGAGTTAACGATAAAATGCAAAAAGGGTATACTTATGTATTGTCAGAACCCGTTGGCGGAAATTTTCATTCCGAATTTAAACCCGAATTAACTCCAAAACAGATGCTTGAAATGGGAGTATTTGGCGGTAAATACATGACCGACTGTCGCCGCGAATTTCCTTTAGTCTGGTATGAAAATGCAAAACTAAATCCAAAAAAGCACGACCCCGAGCTCAATTATTTTAAAATCAACGCAAGCAAGCCTTTAAGCTATTGGATTAAAAAAGGATGGATTTACCCTTTGGATCCGCGCGGATGGTTTCAGTGGTATTGCAGATATTATCTTGGAAGACGTATTGATGATGAAGATTTAAGGCAGATTAAACGCTGGAAAGCTATGAAAAGGCACATCGCACAAATCAAAAAGAATTGCGAGCCGCGTGATTTAAAATGCCGGCCAAAACAAAGGCAGGCCTTATTACACTGGGCTTACGACAGCAGAAAGATATAATTATTCAGTATCAACCATGTCTCTTTGTGAGATTTCTTTTTCTTCTTCCTTACGCGGTATGAGATTTTCAAGTGGCTCGATTATTCTCACATTATCCGATTAACACTCCGCTTATATGAAGCAATGTTGTCGAAGTCACAAATCCAAAGGCATAAAGTGCAAAATTTGCAATTACAGGCATTTCAGATCCATTGGTCGGGGCCGAATAAGGGATGACTGATACCGCTAAGCATACCGGAACCGCCGATATTATGCGCAAACGCCGTCCGGGGCAGTAAAAAGGTGAAAAGTGGGATTAAAAAGAGGGTGGATTTGAAAGTTTTTTTCATTTTAGGTTGATCAATTGGGGAATATTGTATCAAAAAAAAATAGAACTGCACACATTCTATTTTTTAATTTAAGTTGTCGTAACTAAATATTAGTCACGTGGCTCTTTGGGCCTTGCCTCGTTAACTGCAAGTTTACGACCATTAAGATCGTGATCATTCAGAGCTTCAATAGCTTTGTCAGCGTCTTCGTCGTTAACGAAAGTAACAAAACCGAATCCTTTAGGGCGATCAGAGAATTTATCTTTGATGATAACAGCTTCTTCAACTTCGCCATGTTCAGCGAATAGATCTTTAAGCTGGTCATCAGTTACTCCCCATTCGATATTCCCTACAAATAATTTTTTAGCCATATTGTGTGCGTATAAGTATTAAGGTTTACGGCTTTCTTGAGTTTATTCATGTCAAACTGTGCACATTTAGGTATAAATAAGGGTTCAAAATCACCGTAGCGCAAGAATATCATAACTTTTGTGCGTTGTATAGAGAAAAATAAAATTTGACCGAGTCTGAGATTTAGCCTGAGTCTGAGTCTACCAGTAACGACTTGAAAAACAAGGCTAAATGTGTTAAAATAAAGTTAGTAAAATAAAAAATAAACAAAAATTTTATGAAAAAGTTATCTTTTTATGTGTTGAGTTTATTTGTTGCTCTTATTTTGGCGACAAATGTTAGTTCAGTTGCATTTGCACAGGCACCGCCTGAAATTGATGATCCTTTCGCAACCGATGACGATGATGATACAGCGGATGAAGAGGAAGAAGCTCCGCCGACATTAGAGATAGCGGAAGAAGAACCTCCTCCGGCTGAAGAACCTCCTCCGGAAGAAGAACCTCCGGCTGAAGAACCGCCGGCTGAAGAACCCCCGGCCGAAGAACCGCCTCCTTCACTTGAAATGGCGGAGGAACCGGAACCCACTCACGGTGCTGCGGCTCCCGCTTCTTATTCAGGCGGAAAAACAGCTGACAGCGGACCCGGATTGGCAGTAATCGGACTTGGCTCATTATTGGGCGCAGCTGCATTGAGAAAAAGAAAAAAATAAACAATTTTTATATCTGCAAAGACCGCCTTTTTACCTTATCAGTAATAAAGACGGTCTTTTTTTGATGAGGAATTTACATTAAGCCTAAATAATTTCGTATTTTATATTGATTTGCACTTTGATTTCCTGTGATCCCGGTTCGATTTCTGGAGCCGGTGCTTCCTGAGCCATGTCCATTGAAGCTCTCTCTATACCGTAGCTTTGCGGATAAACAGGTCCGGGAAAAAAGTTTTCATTTATTTCAAGTATTCGGCCAACTGTAAAGCCGCCTTCCTCAGCAATAAATTCAGCTTTATCTTTTGCTTTTTGGATTGCATCGGCGCGAGCTTCGTTTTCTATTTCGGTTTGATCGTCGATTGTAAAGTTGAGCCGCGAAACACTGTTTGCTCCCTGATTAACAACTTCACTTAAAAGTCCGCTTATTTTTGTAAAATCACGTATTTTAACCTGTGCGGACTGAGAAACGGTATATCCCACTATTTCGGGTGGGGGACATACTCTGTCTTCACATCTCGGACTTGTATATCGCGGCCGGATGTTGTAAGCGAGTGTTTTGATATCTTTTTTATCAATTTCCTGACTATCGATATAATCAATCACCGCATTCATTTTTTCCGTATTGGTTTGCTGTGTTTTGGCAATATCTTTTCCTCCCTGTGTAATAACATCAAAACTGAATTGTGCTATGTCGGGAACACCAACAGCTTCGCCTTCTGCTTGTACATTAAAACTCCTGTAATTTGTGGGTTCGCTTGACCGATCGTAAACTTTCACAGCTTTGTACCCAACATACGCAAAAGCCAGAACAGCAACAATCGCCACTATCCCGATCAGGTTTTTGATCAGATTGTTCATTTTAAAAAAGGCTTAAAGAATACTAAATAACATATTATTCTTAATTCGTTTTTTTGCCAAGGTTTTCCAATGGGATATTCAAATTTGCGGCAACTGTATCTTCCTGCAGATCAGAAGGAAGATCCGAAAAATCTTCGGTATTCGGAGATGATAAAAAATAATAAAGTATCGCGGCAATCACAATTATTACCAGTGCAAGATAAACCACGAATTTTATGGGCCTGTTTTTGAACGTGATCATGTTACTTGTTTTTAAAGTATAAAATTAATTTAAAAATTTCACCTGCAACAAGAACACTTGCCGCAACACAAATAACCCATATCCAGTCAAATAAAGATAAAGGCATTGTTTCGAATATTTCGTTAAAGAAAGGTACATATAAAATAATAAGGTGCAAAACAACCGAAGATGCAATTGCACCCAAAAGCCATAAGTTTTTATAAAATGTTTTTATAACACTCTTACTTTCCGACTGCAGATTAAGCACATTAAACAGCTGAAACATTACTAAAGTGGTAAAGGCCATTGTACGTGCGTGAACTATTGATTCAGAAGGGTAAAACTTAAATACTCCGAGAGTGCCGAGCATCATTATCACGCCTACGCCGAACAACACATAAAACCTTTTTTTTGTAAGAATTCTTTCCTGTTTCTTTTTCGGTTTTCTTTTCATTATGTCTTTTTCAGCGGGTTCCACACTTAATGCAAGTGCGGGTAAACCGTCGGTGGCAATGTTTATCCATAATATCTGCAAAGCCAATAAAGGCAGATTTCCAAGCATTATTCCAAAAAACACCACCATAACTTCACCAACATTCGAACTTAAAAGATACATCACAAATTTCCTTATATTATCAAAAATCCGCCTGCCTTCCTCTATTGCATTCACTATTGATTTAAAGTTGTCATCCGTTAAAACCATGTCACTGGCCTCTTTGCTTACATCGGTGCCCGTTATGCCCATCGCAACACCTATGTCCGCCTTTTTAAGTGCAGGAGCATCATTAACACCATCACCCGTCATGCCCACTATATGCCGTTTTGCTTTTAAGGCTTCAAGTATTTTAACTTTGTGCTTAGGATCGACACGTGCAAAAACAGCGATATCGCTGATTTCTTTTTTCAGTTTTTTCTTGCTCATTTTTTCCAAATCCTTGCCTTCTACGGCTTTTCCTTCTATTCCAAGCTGTTTGCCTATGGCCACCGCCGTATTTTTGTGATCACCCGTAACAATAATAACTCCTATTCCGGCTTCCTTACACTCCTTAATTGAATCTTTGACTTCTTTTCTCGGAGGGTCGATCATTGCCTGTAAACCGACAAAAACAAAACTTTTTTCAAGCTTTTTTTTGCTGTATTTTTTTCCTAATTTTTTATATGCAAAACTCAGAACCCTTAAAGCATCATCCGCAAATTCTTCGTTTTGCTTGATTATTTCTTTTTTCATTTTTTTGGTGAGCTTTTTTTCCTTTCCGTTTATCAGAACTTTGGAGCAAAGATCAATAACAACATCCGGAGCCCCTTTCATGTAGGCGATTTTTCCTTTTCCATCGTCATTTTTATGAATTGTTGTCATTCTTTTTCTTTCGGATGTAAAACCCATTTCATCTTCCCTTTTGTATTTTTTCCCGAGTTTATCTATGTCGATATCAGCTTTTTTTGCACTGACAATTAGAGCCCCTTCCGTAGGATCACCAATAATTTTCCATTTCTTTTTTTCTTTTTTAAGTTCGGAGTTGTTGCATAAAGCGCCTATCTCAAGCAGTTTTTCTATATTTTTTTTCTTTGAAAATCCGCCTTTTGCTTCATAACCCGTTCCTTCCACTTCAATTTCATCTTCGTTTACAAAAAGTTTTTTTACCGTCATTTCATTATGAGTGAGTGTTCCGGTTTTATCGGTGCATATCATTGTTGTCGCACCCAGAGTTTCAACACTTGGCAGTCTTCTTATGAGCGCGTTTTTCTGAACCATTTTTCTGACACCCAGCGCCAGAGTTATCGTTACAACCGCGGGCAGCCCCTCCGGTATTGCGGCAACAGCAAGAGCAATAGCCGATATAAGCATTTCGCGCACAAGTTCAAAATCAATATCTCCGGTTAGGTAGCCCCTTAAAAGTCCTATAGCAAAAACCAGAACACTTATTACAATAACAAGAATCGTTAAAAGTTTTCCCAGTTTTGCAAGTTTATTCTGTAAAGGAGTCTTTGATTTTTTGGATGTGCTTATCATTTCCGCTATCTGTCCGGTTTCGGTATCCATGCCGGTTTGAATAACAACAGCTTTACCTTTGCCTTTTGTTACCACTGTTCCCGCAAATACACAATTTATTCTGTCACCCACCCCTTTATCGGAATCGATTTTTTCGGATGTTTTTGATACGGGCGTGGATTCGCCGGTTAAAGCCGCCTCCTGGGTTTCAAGCTCGCTTTCTTCTATTATTCTTGAATCAGCCGGAATACGGTCTCCCGTTTCTATCTTTATAATATCGCCGGGTACCAATTTCTCCGCATCCATCTCTTTTGTTTCGCCGTCTCTTATTACCTTGCACTTCGGTGAACTTAATTCCCTTAATTTTTCAATTGCTTTTTCCGCCTTGTATTCCTGAACAAAACCAAAAATTGCATTTAAAATCAGAATCACTAAAATAACAATCGCTTCGGTAAAATTGCCAAAACCGACTTTTGTTCCGTGTTCAATAAATACAACAATGATCGAAATAATCATTGCGGCAATAAGCACCCATATTAAAGGGCTTTTAAACTGCTGCAGAAGTATTTCCACAGGCGAAATTTTTTCTTTTTCTTCCAGTTTGTTTTTACCGTATTTTTCCAGCCTTTTTTTAGCCTCTTTTTCAGAAAGTCCTTTTTCTTTTGTTTCCAAATCTTTTAATACGGATTTGACTGTTCTATCGTAATAAGTTTTTTTGTCCGGCATAATTTATTTTAAATAAGCTTCATTAACATATTGTTCCATCATTCTGTGTGTATTAAAAAAAGATCCGTTGATCGAGATACAATTCTTCATTATTTTTTGCCAGTTTTTTTTGTCTTCATAGAACATCGGCAGAACTTTATTTTTCAGCTTGTTATAAAAATCTTCCGCTTCATCATCCGGGCTCGCATCTTCATCAAAGTTTTTATCATGTGGATGCAGTCCTATACTCCAGCCTGTTACATCTTCAACATGACCTTCAAGCCACCATCCGTCCAAAGAAGAAAAATGCGGGACACCGTTTATGGCCGCCTTCATGCCGGATGTGCCGGAAGCTTCATGAGGCCTGCGCGGATTATTAAGCCATATATCACAACCCGCAGTCATAAGCTTGGCAGTATTCATTCCGTAATTTTCAAGAAACACAATGTTTATTTTTTCCTTATCAAGTTTATCTTTTATTTCAAAAACTTTACGTATCAGGCCTTTTCCTTCTTCGTCTCCCGGGTGCGCTTTGCCGGAAAAAATTATCTGTATCGGCCCTTTTTCGTCAATTATGGATTTAAGCCTTTCCGGATCATAGAAAATCAGATCCGGCCTTTTATATTTAACAAACCTTTTTGCAAAACCTATTGTGAATTTTTCAGGATCAAGCTGAGTGCCTGTTCGCTTTTTAACTTCTTTAATAAGTTCATTTTTTGAAACAGTGTGCGCCTCCCGGATTTCTTCTTCCGGAATATTATTCGCGGCTCTCAAGCTAAAAGGGTCCTCTTTCCATTCCGGGATATATTCATCAAACAGTTTTTTTAACGGATCACTTGCCCATGATAAAAAATGCACACCGTTTGTAATTGATTCAATTTGATATTCCGGGAACATCTCTTTCGAAACTTTACTGTGCTTTCTTGCCACTCCGTTTATATACGCACTGAATTCAAGGCCCAGGTGTGTCATATTAAGCGTACCGTCACTAAATATATCCAATTCGGATTTATCGGGAATATATTCACCCGCAAATTCCCGAATTTGGCCTTCATCAAATTTGTCGTGCCCTGCGGGAACCGGTGTATGTGTTGTAAATACGCATTTTTTTCTTACTTCGTTTTTTCTGTCGGCTGCTTTGCTTTGTTTATATAGTTCGAGAGTTAAAAAAGAGGTATGGCCTTCGTTCATATGATATTTTTTTATATCACAGCCAAGGCTCCGAAGCATTTTTACACCTCCTATTCCAAGAATCATCTCCTGTGATATTCGCACGTCATGGTCTCCCTGGTACAACTTATCGCAGACTCTTCTGAAATAATCCGAATTTTCTTTAAGATCGGTATCAAGAAACAATACGGGATTTTTATTGCCGGAAACCCCTTCAAGTTCATACATCCGGCAGGCGATCTTTACATCCTCCCCTCTTATTTGGATTGTAACCGTGTTATCCAGCCTTTTCAGTTCTTCACTCGGATCCCAGTTTTGTTCTTCCTCGGTCTGATTGCCTTTGTCATCAAGTTTTTGTTCAAAATATCCTTTTTTGTATAAAAGAGTAATACCCGCAACCGGCAATTGCAGATCCGAGCAACTTTTAAGAGCGTCGCCCGCAAGAATGCCCAATCCTCCCGCATATGCGGGGATTTCATCTTTCAACCCCATCTCCATGCTAAAAAATGCGGTGTCGATTTTTTTAAAATCCATATTTTCAAGGATATAAATTTGTCTAACGACTCAGCCATCCGCCATCAACAACAAGCGTATGGCCCGTTATATAATCCGAATCATCCGATGCCAGAAAAACAACGGCTTTTGCAATTTCTTCGGGCTTCCCGACTCTGCCCATCGGAATATTTGCAAGTAAATCTTTTTTGGTATTCTCATCTTCAAGCATATCTTCGGTCATGTCGGTTTTAATTACTCCCGGAGCAATCGCATTAACATTAATACCTTTATCCGAAAGTTCCAGAGCAAGTTCCCTGGTTAAATTGATTATTCCCGCCTTTGAGGCGCAGTAAGCAGAAGTATTCGCAAATCCCACTTCACCCGCGATTGAAGAAATCGAAACAATTTTTCCGCTTTCATTTTTGGCCATTTCTTTTGCCGCCGTTTTTGTAACCAGGAACATTCCTTTAAGATTTACATCCAGAATCGTATCCCAGTCTTCTTCGGTAAATTCAAGAAAAGGTTTTTGCTTTACAACACCGGCATTATTAACAAGGATATCCGGACTGTCGAATTTTTCAGTAGTTTTTTTGATCATTTCATCGATTTGATCCTGTTTTGTAACATCACATTTTATTGCGAGTGCATCGGTGCCAAGGTCTTTTATTTCTTCCGCAACTTCTTCGCATCCTTTAAGATCAATATCCGAAACAACCACATTTGCACCGTGCTTCGCCAATTCCAGAGCAATCGCCTTGCCGATTCCCTGTTTGGCGCCCGTAACAACCGCAACTTTGTTTTTTAAGTTCATAAATATTTGATTAAGATTTTAAAAAGCATTTCCTATCCGGCCACCAATAAAATTGGTTACTAAAATTATAATAATTCCGATTCCCACATGTTCGCCGATAACCTTCCAGGCCGGTTTTTTCTGTTCCTTTGCTATATAATAACTTATGCCTGTCATCAAAATCAAACCCCAGATTATATCCACCAGAATTGCCTGATTTAAGGGCAAAAATATAACCGGAATCACAAAAGTTATGGCAACTATAAATTTGGTGATAAGCGTTGCAAAAGTGGATCTCCACACCTGTTTGTTCGTATTGTTTTTATCGGATTCTTCGGAAATATGAATGGCAAGCGAATCCGAAACAGCGTCAGCTATTGCTATCATCACGACAGCCCCGATCACGGCAAGTTTCGACGATGTAGTCGCATTTATGCCCACAACGGAACCCAGTACGGTTAGAACTACCGAGCTTAATCCAAAGCTCACACCTGTTTTGATTGCTCTTTTCATACAATAAATCGTATATCAAAGCGGGCTTTTATGCAAGCCGAAGGCAAGGCTTATTTTAAAGACTGTACAAATAGCTGGCAAAATGAAAGCAATTTGTACAAGGGACTTTAAACACCATCACCCACGCTTTTTATACTTATCAATGTAATGAGCGCTCATTATCATTCCCAAATGCGAAAAAGCCTGAGGAAAATTGCCCAGATATCTTCCTGTTTCAGCATCAATCTGCTCCGACATAAGCCCTGTTTCGTTAATATATTCCTTGAATTTGTTGTAAAGCCGTTCAGCTTTATCGGTTTGTTCCAGAATCGCCCATGCACTTATTCTCCAGAATGTGCATAAAACAAAAGCCCTGTCCCGGCCCGGCAGATTATCATCCATTAAAAATCTGTATACGAATACATCATTTTCAACAAGTTCCCTGCTTGTGTTCTTAAGAATTCCGGGTGTTATTTTATCGTATTTATCCAAAAACTCTATCAAAACAAAAAGGTAATTCGCCGAATCTATTTCGTCACCTCCCGCATACATCATCATGTTCTTTTTTTCTTTGTCGTAACAGTTCTCCCAAATCCAGTCTTTTATTTCTTTGCGGAGTTTTTCGCAGCGCTCAACCTCTTCGTCCGAAAGTTCTATTTTATCCTTTATCCGTAAAGTTCTGTCGATTCCCACCCAGCACATAACTTTGCTGTATGTATGATGTTCGGGATCCATTCTGAACTCCCATATTCCGGCGTCTTTTTCTTTCCATAATTCCTCGATTTTATCAACAAGGTACATTATATATTTTTTATTCAAAACTTTATCCATCTTTTTCATAACAAAATAGTGGGCATCAAGCAGAGCTCCGTAAGTATCAAGCTGAAACTGCACAGCCGCATTATTACCAAGCCTTACGGGCTTTGAATTTTCGTAACCCGACAAATGTTTGAGCTCTTTTTCTTTTGTGCATTTATTGCCCCATATATCATATAAAGTATTAAGTTTTTTATTTGATTCGGTGCATCCATCAAGTATCTTATGCATAAATTCAAAGAATTTTTTTGCTTCTTCGGTAAAATCCAGGACGTAAAACGCATACATGGTAAAGGTGGCGTCTCTTATCCAGACATATCTGTAATCCCAGTTTCTGTACCCGCCCGGATCATCCGGAAGGCTGGTTGTCGGAGCCGCAATCAAAGCTCCGGTAGGGTAGAACTGCATCATTTTAAGAGTGATTGCGGATCTTATTATGGTGTCTCTGTCAAAATCAAAATAATCGCCTTTTTTAACCCAGTTTCGCCAGTATCGTTTAGTCTTGGATTCTTTGTCTTTGCCGTCTTCTTTGTATTTTGCAGAATTTTCGGCATATTCAAGCACAAGATTTTTAATTTCATTTTCTTTTAAACTTATTGTGATTAAAAAACCGTGTTTGGTTTTCACGGATTTTGAACTCTTTGGAAGATTAAGCTTCATTTTGTCTTTGCCTATTTCGGTTACTATATCGCCGTCTTTTAATTTTCGGATTTTCGGATTTTTTCCGTAATGCGGTTTTGGCTCAAAAGTAAACCGTACTTCGGTTTGTCCTTTTATTCCTTTTAATTTTCTTACCAAAAAGTGATTGGTGCAATCAACAACAGGCCGCGGAAGCATAAAATCTTTCATAATAAAAGCACAATCCTTTTTTTTGAATTCATATTCAACTATTGCGGTCTCTTTTATGTAGCTTGACGTAACCTGATATCCTTTATCTTCAATGCCGAACCTTCCGGCTTTTTTGTCCAGTATATAAGCAAAAACACTGTCCGAATTAAAATCGGGCAGGCAAAGCCAGTCAATCGATCCGCGATTTGAAACCAGTGCAGCTGTCTGCAGATCTCCGATAAGATAATAATCACTTATTTCAGTCATACTATTGGTCCGCAAATTACATGATCATAAAATCAATTTACCGGTTAATTATCCCTGATGAACTTTATCAAAAGCAATTTCATTTTTAATTTATAGTTTCAGGTGTAACTTCACAATTTCGAGGCTGATCGGAAGGACCGTCCTGAGGACTTCGATACGTTAACAATTCGGTTTCATTCTCATTTTCACCTGAATTTAATGTTAATACTTTTTGTGGAGGTCCGGGTAGTACATCCGTATCAAACTGATCATACTGTTCTTGTGTATAAACACTATAATAATAATGAGCATCATCAGCTTCCCACTGCTCCGAACCCGGAACATAAACCGCATATCCGGTTACACTGTTGCCATCTGCATCTTTTGATTCGTTGTATTGTTCGATTTTATAATAATCTTTACAATCTTGGTGAGTGGTTGTGAATTGTACATTTTTATCTTCATCGGTGAATAAAACCAATTTTTCCGGAGTTTCCTGTTCAGGCTCACCGGTAACGGCAGGCTCGTCATTTACGGGTTCTGAAGATTGGAACCAGCTGCAACCTGAAAGTCCAAATGTTAAAACCGTAATAATTCCAACAATAATAAATCTTTTCATGATTTTTGAAGTTTAAATAATTAATCAAAATCATGGTAACATTTTTGGATGTGTTAATCCACCCATATATAGAGGGCACTGTTAATTTTTAGTTACTACAAAAATAA
>CAYFUK010000002.1:0-39117 GCA_964346325.1 uncultured Candidatus Peribacteria bacterium
TGCAGCACGAGAGATTCAGCTTTGTTTCTTATTTCTATACCTTCTTTCTTTTTCTTGTCTTCTTCAGCGTGGGATTCTGCTTCTTTCTTCATCTTCTCGATTTCATCATCACCTATATTGGAGCTTCCGCTGATTGTTATATGTTGTTCTTTATTTGTTGCTTTATCAACGGCTTTTACATTCAGGATTCCGTTTGCGTCGATATCAAATGTGACTTCAATTTGAGGCACACCTCTTGGTGCGGGCGGAATTCCGTCAAGAATGAATCTACCAAGAGATTTATTGTCAGCCGCCATCGGTCTTTCACCCTGCATAACATGAACTTCAACCGAAGTCTGATTATCCGCAGCGGTTGAGTAAACCTGCGATTTGCTTGTGGGAATTGTCGTGTTTCTCTCAATCATCGGGGTTGCAACACCTCCGAGTGTTTCGATAGAAAGGGTTAGGGGAGTAACATCCAATAACAGAATGTCTTTAACATCTCCCTGCAATACTCCCGCCTGAAGCGCAGCACCCATTGCCACCACTTCGTCGGGATTAAGCCCTCTGTGTGGTTCTTTGCCGAAAATTTCTTCAACTTTTGCCTGAACAGCGGGCATTCTTGTCATACCTCCAACCAATATTACTTCATTAATATCACTTGCGTAAGTTTTTGCGTCATCCATTGCTTTGCGGCATGGGTCAACGGTTTTTTCAATCAAATCAGCGAAAAGGTCTTCCATTTTTGCCCTGCTGAGTTTGATATTCAGATGTTTAGGGCCGCTTGAATCTGAAGTGATAAACGGAATATTAACATCTGTTTCATGCTGGCTTGAAAGCTCAATTTTTGCTTTTTCAGCCGCATCTTTAAGACGCTGTAGAGCAATTTTGTCTTTGCTTAAATCAACTCCCTGATCTTTTTTGAATTCTTCAACAAGCCAATCCATTATTTGTTGATCAAAGTCATCACCGCCCAGCTGAGTGTTACCGTTTGTACTTAATACTTCAAATTGTTTTTCGCCTTCAACATTTGCGATTTCAAGAATTGATATATCAAATGTTCCGCCTCCCAAATCATAAACAGCGATTTTTTTGTCTTCTCCTTTTTTATCAAGTCCGTAAGCAAGTGCGGCAGCCGTAGGTTCGTTTATGATTCTTTCAACTTCGAGTCCCGCGATTTTACCTGCGTCTTTTGTAGCCTGACGCTGGGAGTCGTTAAAGTATGCCGGAACTGTTATAACGGCTTTTTCAATTTTTCCACCTGTGTATTTTTCCGCATCGGCTTTTAGTTTTTGTAAGATCATAGCCGAAATTTCGGCGGGTCTGCGCTGTTTGCCTTCAAGAATCATTTCCACTTCACCGGATTTACCTTTTGCACATTTAAAAGGCATTCTTTCGATATCTTTTTTAGATTCATCATAAGTATGACCAATAAAACGTTTTGCTGAAAAAATTGTATTTTCAGAATTTGTAACAGACTGTCTTTTCGCTGAAACACCGACTAAACGTTCTCCGTCTTTAACAGCCACCATAGAAGGTGTTGTCCTATTGCCTTCTGCATTCGGTATAACGGTTGGTTCTCCGCCTTCCATTATTGCCATACAGCAATTTGTTGTTCCTAAATCAATTCCGAGTATTTTTGACATTTTTAATTTGGTTAATTTTAATGTTAGCACTCTCTATTATAGAGTGCCAATTATATGACGTCAAGAAATTTTTAAGTACCGTCTCCGACTTTAACTTTAGCCGGTTTTAAAGCTTCTTCTCCGAGCATGTAGCCGCCTTCAAACTCTTCCGTAATTACATCTTTTTCACCCGGGCCGCTTGCAACAGCTTCATGAAGGTTGGGGTTAAATTTTTCACCCGCGGTTTTCATTTTTTTAATATTGAATTTTTCCATAATCTGTTCAAATTGTTTCACTATTGAATCAATTCCTTTTGCCCAGTCATTATCTTTTAAGTCTTCGGGTATATTTTGTTTTGCTCTTTCAAAACTGTCAAAAACAGGCAGGATTTCCAAAAAAACATTGGCACAAGCAAACTTCGCGAATCGTTCTTTTTCTTCTTCCATTCTTCTTTTGGAATTCTGAAGTTCGGCGGTTGCACGTTTGGCGGTATCCGTCAGTTCTTCGATTTTTGAATTTGCCTGTTCCAGTTTCTGACCCAGTTTTATTAATTCCGGATTTATCTTTTCCTTTTCATCATTCATTTTATATAAGGTTATTTGTTTAATAAAGATTTAACTTCTTCAAGTACGGCTCTGTTAAAGGGATAATTCATCCTTGTAGGCCCCAGTATGCCCATATATCCCTTAAATCCGTCTTTTTCATATGTGGTAACCATAAGAGTGCAACTGTGAATTTGTTCCAATATGTTTTCTTTTCCGATAAAACTTTTAACGGAATCATCAGTATCAAGTTTTTCCAAAAGCCTTCTGAAATAATCATCACGCTCAAGAACTTCTATTACCTGGCTTGCATTTATACTTTGACTAATAAATTCAGGCTGCTTTAAAGCATTGGCAATGCCCAAATAAAAAGTTCTTTCATTGTCCGGTGTTGTTGCGAAACTAACATTTTCGGTTGCTCTGGAAATAAGATTAACAGCATCGTAAATTTGTTCTTTTATTTTTTCTACATGATACTGTTTGCGAATTATTTTTAATTTTGAGAGTGCATTTTTTTTGGCTTCTTTATAATCGGCTATTTCATCGACATAAAGTCTGTAACCTTCATCAGTGGGAATACGTCCCGCGGAAGTATAAGGTTGATAAATAAGACCTTCCTTTTCGAGATTGGCCATATCATTCCGAATAGTTGCCGGACTTACATCGAATCTGTAACTTACCAGAATGGTTTTACTGCCAACAGGTTCGGCGGTTTGAACAAAGTGTTTAACTATTGCTTTTAATATTTTCTGTTTTCTGTCCATAATTACAGATTGAATTAGCACTTGTTATTATATAGTGCTAATTATTTTTTTCAATATTTTATTAAAAATGCCGGGTCTGGTTCAATAATGAACCAATGTCCCCGGCTAAGTTGGCGATAGCTAAAAAAGAGCAATTACAAACTGATAAAAGGACCAAGAGCAACACAGGACTTTCGGATTAACAACCAGGCTTTTTCCACTTCAAGTTTAGAGAAAAGCGGAATATCCGCCGGATTAACCACTGTATTAAAGGTTGCTTTATTAAGCATATGCCCTTCTCTTTTTTCGCAGAATTCAAGAAATTTAAGTACCAATTCTTCAGACGGTATTCTTTGGTTATTCCTTTTACGCTCCAAAGAACCCAGAAAAATAGTTGCCTGCAGCGGTATTGTTACAAACTGAGTTGGAAGAAAATGCCAGATTTGGTCTACTTTCAGGTTGTCAGGGAAAAATTCCCTGATTAGTTTTCTTGCTACTCTTCTTACTTCTTCTTCGTTATTAATAACTCCTTCCAGCTTCCGCATGTATTTCATGGGCTCGGTGACTGCGATGTGATCTGCGACCTGTTTTTGCAACTTGTCTCTCCTGCAGCGGTTTGTTCCCGGAATTGCCTTTTCAAGCATCATTTCGTACAAAAAATAAGCTTAATAAATTTTCTTATAAAGTCAATATGTAATTACATTTTACTGCCGATATAGGCTGCCATATCAACTGTTCTTTCGGAATAACCCCATTCATTGTCGTACCATGCAATTACTTTTACCATATTGCCTATTACTTTTGTTGATAAAGCATCAATAACCGCCGAATAATGTGTTCCTTTGTAATCCACACTGACCAAAGGGTCTTCACTGTATCCTAAAATATCTTTCAAATTATCTTGTGAAGCTTCTTTTAACACTTTGTTAACTTCTTCTTCAGATACTTCTTTTTCTACATTGCACACAAAATCTACAAGAGAAACAGTCGGTAAAGGCACTCTTATAGCCATACCATCAAGTTTGCCTTTAATTTCAGGGTAAACAAGTTCAACAGCTTTTGCGGCACCTGTTGTTGTCGGTATCATTGAACTTATTGCCGCCCTCGAACGTCTGAAGTCTTTACTTGAAGCATCAAGAATATTTTGTGAAGTTGTTACGGCATGAACAGTTGTTAACAAACCTTTCTCAATACCAAAAGCCTCGTTTAAAACTTTAATCACGGGAGCGGCACAATTGGTGGTGCATGAAGCATTTGAAATAATCTGATCTTTTTCAGTATGCAAATCGTTCTCATTAACTCCCATCAATAAGGTTCTGTCGATATTTTTACCCGGAGCGGTAATTAACACTTTTTTAGCGCCGGCCTGAAGATGTTTGCTTGCGCCTTCACGGTCTCTGAAAACTCCCGTTGCTTCAATTACAATATCAATATCATTTTCCGCATGTTCAAGTTCTTCGGGTTTTCTTGTGTGATAAACTTTTATGGATTTTCCGTTAACTTTAATTTCATTATCATTCACTATTTCAACATCACCTTCAAACGGTCCGTAAGACGAGTCGTGTTTAAGCAGATGAACAAGCATTTCAACTTTATTCGGATCATTTATTCCTATAACATCGAGTTTGTTTCGCATTGCATTAATACGAAAAACCAGCCGGCCGATTCTTCCGAAGCCGTTGATAAATACTTTTGGTTTCATAATAAATTAGTTAGGTTGCGTGCATAGTAATAGCGCAGTAGAATGGTTTCGGTCAATAACAAATCATTATGAAAAGGTTGACAGTTAAAGGAGATAAATGGGGAACTACAGTGGAAGAGGAGTTTGTCCGGACACTGGACAAGGGAGGTATTGTTTTACATCCTACGGAAACATGCTATGGACTCGCGGTTGATATTTTTAACGAGGATGCAATCGAAAAACTTTATCAATTAAAAAAAATGCATCAGTTTAAACCTGTAAGTATCGTAGTCGGTGATATTGAGGATGCCAGGCACTGGGGTGAAGTAAAAGGCGATTCTCTGGAATTAATGAAAAGATTTTGGCCGGGCCCTTATACTTTTATTGTTAACAGATCTTCAGCAATACCAAGGTTTTTTAATAAAGGTAATGAAAAAGTGGGCTTAAGAAACCCCGAATATGAAAGTCTGCTGAATTGTACAAAAAAGCTTGGACATCCCTTTACCACAACTTCCGCCAATATCTCGGGCAAGTCGGAAACATATGCTGTTGAAGATTTTTTTACACAATATAAAAGCAATCAAATGACTCATGAACCCGATTTGATTATTGACGGAGGTTTTATAGGTGTTCAGGAACCGAGCACGGTTTATGATTGCGTTGATGATAATTTAATAAGAGGGGAGATAGATATCTAAATATCATGGAAATAAAGTATTTTTAATACTGCATAAATAATAAAAGCCACTATTAATAATGCAGATTCTCTTTTTCGAAGTTTTTCTTTATATCTGAATAAAACCAAAACCAAAACAGATAAAATCAATAAAGCGGGTATATCGAATATTATTATTTCTCTGCTGATTTTAAGTTCCGCAATTACAGCCGCTGCTCCTATGGGAATCAGTGTATCAAAAATATTACTTCCGATAAGATTACCAACTGCAATTTCTCCGGCCTTTTTTCTTATGGCAGTAATCGAAATTGCAAGTTCAGGCAGGCTTGTGCCCAGGCCGAGTAGCAAAACACCTATTAATGATTGCGAAAGATTGAATTTTTCACTTAGAGCTACGGCGTTATCCAATGTTAGATTTGAGGCTCCGTATAATAAGGCAAACCCGCCAAGCAGAGAAAGCGTTGACCATAGAATATGAAGCTTTGGCGGTAAAATAACTCTCTCTTTAACTTTTTCTTCTCTGTATAAGCTGATAACATAAAAAATATAAATTATTATAAGTATCAAACCTTCGATTCTTGTGATATCTCCGTTAAAACTTACAAGAAAAAGCAAAACCGTAGATGTGATTAAAACAAGTCCGTCTCTGTAAATTTGTTTTTTTGTTAATTTGAGTACGGCAAATAAACCGACTATCCCCATTGTTAGTCCGATTTGTCCGAAATTGCTTCCAATAACATCACCCACAATTATTCCTGAAGTTTCTGTTCCTCCCAGCCTGTTAAAGGCGCCCTGAATATTTATAAAAAGTTCGGGCAGATCACTACCGAAAGAAAGTATGGTGAGGCCGAGAATCAGGTTTGATATTTTATAATGCTTGCCAATATTCAAAGCCCCTCTTGTAACGAGTTCAGCTCCGATTAAAAGTCCGGATATTCCCAGAATCAGAAGTAATGTTTCTGTCATATTTTAATAATAACATGAAAACCGCTTTGTTTTGTAAATATAATAAGTTGTTGTATAATTTTCACCAAGTACCAATAACCCGATGAAATGAAAAAAATAAGTATGCTTTTTATTATGGCAGGCTTCTTTATTAGTTCAGTTACGGTAAATGCTGCATTAATAACATCAGAAGATACACCTCCGCCATTAATGAATTTATGGGCTGCTGACGATAATTATCAAACCGCTTTGGCATGGGCCTTTGAGAATAATGTTCTTACAGGCGACGGAACAACAGGTGACATTAGACCAACAGATTGTGTGAAAAGAGCTGAAATATTAAAAATGCTTTATAATGTGCTTAAGATTGAAACCGACGGTGCGCAGGCAGAGCTTTTTTCAGACACTTATGCGGATCAGTGGTACGCTGATTATGTAAAAAAAGCACGAGAAAAAAACACTGTTAAAGGTTACCCGGATGGAACTTTCAGACCCGCACAATGTGTGAACAGGGTTGAAGCTTTAAAGATGGCTCTTTTGGAATTTCCCAATATAAATGCCGAAAGTGTAGCTTTAAATAGTTATGCCGATGTTTCTCCGGAGGAGTGGTATTACCAGTATGCCAGTTATGCTATTTCAAATAATTTTGTTGGATTGAAGCATACAACCCGGACCCCTGATTATACAAAAATGAATTATTTTCCCGGGGATTCAATGACCAGAGAAGAATTTGCTGAAATGCTATACAGGTTAAAAACAGTTCAGGATAATGGTTTGATTGGTTATGATTCTTCTTATGGCCCTGAAAACGTTATTACAACCACTGTAAAGGATTATAATTTGGAACCGGAAGAATTTTTTGATTATGAAACCCCATTGTTCGCAGTTTTGGATACAAGAAACGAAGGTCTTGTAAGTATATTGGATGGATATCTGAATCAATCTCCCGCCGGTGATGCCGAAGGTTTTATTGAAGTGGCACTTGAGGATTTAACAGATGAGTTGTTAAAAGCAAATTTGAATTATGAAGATGATCTGGCTCCTGCTTTTGAAGGTGGTTTTGAACTTATGTATGGTCAGAATTTACTAATAACGGTAAGCAATTCTACCGCTCTAAATTCGGTTATTGATAAAATGGCTGAACTGGATGATTATTCAAAATCGAATTTATTCGGTTTTAACACTTTTACTAACGAAAAAGAGCAAATTTATTTAGCTTATACAGATGATGTATTGGTTGCATGGCCCAGTTTTTCAGCAAGATATCTTTCACTTCAGAGTATAAAAAACGATGAACAAAATCTTTTACAAAATACTGATTATACACAATACGAAGATACAGTTCCTTATCCGAATGTTGGAACCTTTTACTTTAATATGACAACAACAGGCGAGTCGGGTATTTTTGCATTGGTTCCGGATACTGAAGGATTAAAATTCCATTATAGAATGGAAGGTTATGGAAACAGTGCATCAAAAGTTCCATATATGTATCAAAATCTACCTGCAAACAATATTTTGCTTTATGGAGAAAATTACGGCCTTGCTGACAGAACAACTTCTCTTGGTTATGACACTATCACTGAATTGAAAAATGAAGGAATTATAGTTAGTGATGGTGAATGGCTTAATAAGGGTTTCGCTTTATTAATACAGGATACGGGGTCTCTGATTCCGGGAATTTCATATTATTTTGACGCAGACGGATATTTACCACAGGCTGAAGATGACCTGGAAGCATTTAACGGTTTGGTTGACCAAATGATTACTGAAATGCAGGCTGAAGATGCTGATTTAGCTAATTTGATAAATAAAGACACGGTAAATTTTGACGGTGCGAATTTGTATCGTGTGACAATTGACATTGCATCGCTTCCTCGGGAGGAACTTGATGAATTAGCTGTATTTGCTGACTTTTTCACAACACCGCTCGAATTTTATTATGGAATTACCAGTGATGATTATGTGGTACTTGCATTATATTCAGGTTTTGATTCCGTATATGGTCAGGTTCCGGCTATTTCCGAAGATCGGAATATTGCCGAAGGCATGAATTATCTTGAAGATTATTCAAATGGTATGAGCTATGTTTCTGTAGCCAATATGGTTAATTATATTGACGAATTGGTCCTGGCAATTGAAGAAAGCACCGAACCAATGTCTGTTGATACCAAAGAATCATATAATGAATTTATGTCATATTTTGATATCGTAGAATATATTATAACAGGCGAAAAAGAGTTTGAGGATTTTGCCGGTGGTTTAATGTTTGTAAAAATGAATTCAGAATAGATTTATAACTCCCGTTATACCGAGTGTAATAAGAGTTGCGGCAATAATTAATCCCATAGATATATAGCTGATTGCTTTCCAGTATTTAATGCCGAATAAAAAGGCTACCAAACTTCCTGTCCAGGCACCGCTTCCGGGTAATGGTATGGAAACAAATAAAATAAGGAATATGGGTCCGTATTTTTCTATAGCGTCTTTATGTTTGTCATGAGTTCTTTTATATAATTTGTTAAAGAATTGTTCAAAAAATGCGATATGACGCGATAAAAATTCAGAAATGGGTTCAAGTACCCAAAGTATAAAAAATGTAGGTATTAAATTGCCTATCAATGCATATATAAACGTGGTTTCAGCGGGAAGATTAAGTATAAAGCCTAAAGGAATCGCTCCGCGCAGTTCCGTTACAGGCAGCATTGCAGAAAAAAACACTAATAATTCAGGGGGTATGTTCAAAAGTTTTATACTTATTTAATAATTCAAACTACTTATTGTTTTATCACAGGGGAAAGCAAAAGCCAAGTATTATTTATGTATACATTTGTTATACAATAATGTGTCAATTGTTCAACATAAATGTAATTAGTTGGAAAGTGGCTTTATATAAGCAAGTTTTGACTACTTCTTTTACATCGGGAGCACAAATTTTATACTAAAAATTTTAATTTTATTGACATTATTAGCTTGAAAGCTTAAATTAAAGCCGTAATTAGACGTTCAAAAAAGTTATACACATATTGTGCACAAGTTTTGAACATCAAGAGAGGTAATAAAAAGAGAATGTCGCTTAAAAAAAAGAATTATGCTCACACTCCTGTCCTTAGTAATGCTGTTGAAAACTATACGTTATTACAAAAAGGAGACACTGTAATAGATTGTACACTCGGACTGGGAGGTCACAGTAAAATATTCCTTGAAAAAATAGCACCAAATGGAACCTTAGTAGCATTTGAACTTGATAAAGATAATCTTGAAATAGCAAAAAATCGTCTTAATAACAGCAGAAACAAAAACAAAATTCTCTTTATCAATAATAACTTTGCTCATTTAAAAGAAGAAGTGCAAGAAAACGAAATTACCGATGTAAAACTGATTTTTTTTGATCTTGGACTGTCATCACCGCAGGTTGATGAATCTGAAAGGGGATTCTCCTTTCTAAAAGAAGGTCCTTTGGACATGAGGTTCGATAAGAACCAGATAGTTACGGCAGAAATGATCCTTAAAACATATTCCGAAAGAAAACTCGCAGAAATTTTTAAAGAGTACGGGGAAGAAAGGTATGCAAAGAAGTACGCACGCATAATAAAAGACAACTTACCTATAGAAACCACCACTGAGTTAGCAGGATTAATTGCTTCGAGTGCTCCACGCTTTAAAAAAGGCAAGAAAAGTAAAAAACATCCTGCTACTCAAGTGTTTCAGGCCCTGCGCATCGCGGTTAACAACGAGCTCGAAACACTCAAAATCGCACTTAAAGACGCAATTAATATATTAGAACCGGGTGGAAGACTGATTGTTATCTCGTATCATTCGTTAGAAGACAGAATAGCAAAAAATATAATCAGAACAGAAAGCAAAGAATGCATTTGTCCGCCCCAAATCCCTATCTGCCGATGTAATCACAAACCGCAGGTCAAAATAATCACAAAAAAACCAATCACGCCGGAACAAGAGGAAATAAATGAAAATTCAAGAGCAAGGAGCGCAAAAATGAGAGTAGCGGAAAAATTATAACCGGAGCGAATCAATAACCTCATATATAAATGTCACAAGTAATAGTACAACGCAATACACTTGCTTTTAGAAAAAGAAAGCAAAATTTCAATCCTGCCAGATACAAATCTTTATTTATGATTTTTAGTCTCGGACTGGCTGTGACTTTTTTAAGTGTGTCGATGCTTGTGAATTTTAATCATGTTTCAACTAAAGGCTACACAATTAAATATTTAGAAGTACAACAACAGGGACTTTATGAAGAAAATGAAATGCTTAAAAAAGAACTTTTAGAGAAAAAAGCACTATCACAATTGGCACTAACAGAAAAAGCGAGCTCAATGAGATTACCGTCCGATATTCAGTTTGTAAGAGGAAATAGTGCAATAGCTCTTAATGATTCCTAATCTCGATTTTACAGATAGGGTTGCTAAGGCTTAGGCAACTAGCAAAAGGCCTCTTTTAGATAGGCTTTCCTAAAGAGGTCTTTTTTCAATTTGATCCTGTAGTTTTTTTCAGGTATATTTTTACCTGGCTTTTCGTTTCAAAATTAACCTGAAAACTATGTCTGACGTACCTGATTTTAGCAAGGATGTTAACCCAAATGTACGAGTTTTAACAGGAGGGTACACCCTTTTTAATCTTAGACAGCTTTTAAAAGTCGCTGATGATAATAATTTTGGAATTCCCGCATGTAATGTGCGCCATGAGGATATCGGTGAAGCGGTACTTGATGCCGCGTGGGAATTGAAGGCACCGATTATTCTTGAAATTGCCGAAAGCGAAGCTGGATATTGCCCTATGCCTCCTTCAAAATTATCTGATTATGCGCATAATGCGATTGATAAAAGGATTAAAGAATATGGTTATGCAATACCTGTTTGTCTGCATCATGATCATATTCAAAAGGATGTTGACGGCTGTGTTCAAAAATCGATTGATGCAGGATTTTCTTCGGTTGAAGTTGATTTATCAAAATATCCGTTAAAAGAAAATATTAAAAAATGTTATGAAATTGCTGAAAAAGTGCATCCTTTAGGTATGAGTATCGAAGTTGAAGATGGGGAGATCGGAGCTGCAAGTGCATTGGCTGATCCGAATATGGAAGAAAATATAGAAAGTTATTTTACAAAAGTGGAAACAGCCATAGAGCTTGTTGAAGCGGTTAAACCCGAAGCTCTGGCCTTTTTTGTAGGTAATGGTCATGGTGTTTATTTGAAAGAACCAATACTTGGATATGACAGAATAAAAGAAATTTGTAACAGAATAAGGCCGATGGATTGTTACGGTGTGCTTCACGGCGGATCGGGAATTTCTCCTGAAATGTTTCAGAAAGCGGTTGATGCCGGTGCACGAAAATTCAATTATGCCACTTCACTTCAGAATATATGGTTTAAACACTTTCCTGAAAGTCTGACTGAAAAAATGAAGCAAACGGCAGAAGAGGACGGTAAACCTTTTAGAAAAGTTCTTTATAAATTCGTTGATGAAGTAAATAAACTCGATATGACAGAAGCTAAAAACGAAATGAAAGAGCACATGAAAATGATGCTCAAAGAAGCATTTAATACCGCTAACAGAGCGGAACTTTACAAACGATAACCTTTTAATCAAATGAGTATTTCTTTAGACAAACATTTACGTGACAGCAAAACAGATCACGATTTAAGGCATTTGATAGATAAAATAGCCATTACTTCAAAGTATATTCACCATGCAATGCAAACGGGTGATTTGGGCCTGGCCGGAACATCGAACATGTACGGAGAAGCCCAGCTTGCACTTGATGTTTTGGCAAACCAGATTTTTGTGAATGAACTTGAAGATTCGCATTATACGGCATGCCTTGCTTCGGAAGAAATGGAAGAAGAATGTAAAGTCCCGAAAGAAAAAAGAGGCGAATATACGGTTGTATTTGACCCTTTGGACGGATCTTCGCTGGTTAACGCAAATTTTGCAATAGGCAGTATTTTCGGAATTTATAAAGGCGATAAAGTTATAGGCTTAAAAGGCGATGAGCAGGTAGCTGCGTTGGTTGTTGTGTACGGGCCTCGTGTAAGCTTGCTTTACACAACAAAAAATGGTGTTCATGAGTTTATTCTTAATGCGGTTGGTGAGTTTGTTTTATCCAAAGAAAACATTCAGATTGAAAAAGATGCCAAAAACTTTGCCCCCGGAAACTTAAGAGCGGTAGCAACCGAAGAAAAGTACATGAAACTTGTTAATGAATGGATGCAAAATCAATATACTTTAAGATATTCGGGAGGAATGGTGCCTGATATAAACCATATTTTTATGAAGGAGCAAGGTATATTTACCTATCCTGCGTATAAAGACAAACCAAACGGAAAATTAAGACTTTTATATGAATGCGCACCTATGGCACTTTTAATGGAACAAGCGGGAGGCCTTGCAACAAACGGTAAAAAACGTATTCTGGATATTGAAGTTGATAGCCTGGATCAAAGAACCCCTGTTTTTATAGGAAGTGAAAATGAAGTAAAAAAAGCTGAAAAGATGCTTGCTTAAATTGATGATTTTGTAAAATTAGATAGGCTCATCGGTTTAATTAATTGATGAGTATTATAAATGACTATGCCTGAAGATAACAAAAATTATAATAATAAACAGATAGAGGAGCTTGTTAAAAAAAGTCAGAAAGGCGATTCTGAGGCTTTTGCGGAGCTATATGAGCATTTTGTGACGCCTATTTATCGTTACATTTTTTTTAAAGTCAAAAAAGAGGATGTTGAAGATTTGACGGAAACACTTTTTTTGAAAGCATGGGAAAATATAAAAAAGTATAAAAAGAAAAGAAACACCAGTTTTAAATCGTGGATATTCAGGATTGCTCATAATCTTGTTGTTGATCATTACAGATTAACACGTGAACACGGGAGTCTGGATCCGCGGATTAAAGAAACCAGGAGAGAAGCGAATCCAATAGATAAGACCGATTTGAATCTTAATAACGAAAATTTAAAATTTGCTATCAGTAAACTTAAAAAGAACTATCAGCAGGTATTGATTCTTAAATTTATTAATGAACTTTCCAATGAAGAAACAAGTAAAATCCTTAAAAAAAGCGAGGGTAGTATAAGAATTTTGCAATTCAGGGCGCTAAAAGCTTTAAAACAGACTTTTGAAGATATGGGTATAACAAACATTGAGTAACAAAAAATACACCTTTACGTTTATATAAGCGAACAATCAAATTTTATGGAGATCGATAAATACAAAAAACTGGAACTTAAATTAAAAGAGCTTAAAAAGCCTGAACTTACCGCTAAACAAAAGAGCGGTATAAAGAGCGAAATATTAAGCTCAATTAAAACTGAAAATAATTTTGAGTATTATCCTTCGTTACAAAAAGTAAAAAATTTAATTTCAAAACTGTCTGCCGATGTTAAACCCGATTCTGTTTTTAGAGCACGTTTGGCAGAAACAATAAATTCATTCACAAAAAATCATAAATCCGCATTTGTGTGGCATATACGTAAAATTTTTGCTTCAGCTCTTGTTGTTTTAATTACTTTTATGGTTGCAACCGTATATATTTCCGATATTCCCGTAATAAAGGCTGCAAGGCAAACAATAATAACCAATTTAAGCGGACAGGTTGAAGTTGTTAGGCAATCCGAATCCATAGATGCATATTCCAATATGTATCTTAAACAGGGTGATATTTTAATAACCGGAAGTAACGGAACCGCAATAGTAAGGTATATTGATGAAAGTGTGAGCAGGCTTTCACCCAATTCCGAATTAAAAATAAAAAAATTATATCAGGATGAAAATAAACGATCCGAAACAAAGGTGAAAATTGAGATAAAAAAAGGCAGGGTATGGAATCAGGTAATCAATATGGTAGGAAACGATTCTTCTTTTGAGGTTGAAACAGAGGAAGCAACAGCAAATGCATCGGAAAAGGCTTCTTTTGAAGTAAAAGCCGAACAACCTTTCAGGACTGAAATTTCGGTATACGACAATAAAGTTGAGGTAAGTACAAAAGATGAAAAACAGACGATTTTGGAGGGATATACAATCGACGCAAACAAGCTTTATCCTCAAATAGATAGAACCGCTCTTTATACTCAGGAAGATAAAGAATGGGTTTATGAAAATATTGCCAAAGACAGAGAATATAAGAACGAGGTAATGCAAGAAATAAAGAAGGAAACAAAATCGGAAGCCGGTTATACATCTGAAAGTCCTTTGTATAGCGCAAAAAAATTTAATGAATCAACAAAATTGTTCTTAACGGGAGATGCCGAGGAAAATGCGAAATTAAAGATTGATATCGCATTAAAACGTTTGAATGAAGCAACTGTTTATATTAATGAAGAAAAACTTCCTGAAGCTGAAGATTTAATAAAAGAATTCCGTTCAATTGTTAATGAATTAAAAAATTCCGTTAATGATTCGGAAGAAGTAAAAGACTACTTTGAAAATTCTTTTTCTGAAAAATCAAAAGATTTTATTGTGGTTTTGCCCGATGATCCACTTTATAAAATTAAAGAGGAATTAAGAGATGCCAAGAGGAGTCTGGCATTTAATGACAAAGAAAAACGTACTATAGAATTAATGGAAGCTGAAGAAAAACTCATTGAAATAAAGGAATTAATAAAAGAAAACAAGAAAGATATTGCACAGGAGAAATTGATTGAGATACAAGAAGCGGTTGTTGGTATATCATTTGACGATTCAGAGAAAGATGAAGAGTTCATTGAAGAATATATAAATACTCTGAATTCGGCAAAAGTATTGCTCGAAGTGGCCGAGGTTGGGGATGATCCCGAAATGGTGGAATTGGCCGAATTCACTCATGCGCTTATTGAGGATGATATAAATGATTCCATCAATGAGAAACAGAAAGAAATTAAGAATGATGTGATTGATACGCATGTTGTTGAACAGCAAGACACACTGATTGAAGTAACCGAAGACCCTGTAATAACCGATCTCTAAAAATTAATAGCCAGTAGCGAAAGTATAACTCCGAAGATTGAAAATATACCTCCGACTATCCAGAATCGCATAACAACTTTGCTTTCGGGCCAGCCCATATATTCATAATGATGATGCAAAGGCGCAACTTTAAATACTTTTTTACCGAAAACTTTTTTGGAAAAAAGCTGTATTACGATTGACAAAGTTTCAATAACAAAAATAAATCCGATTAAAATAAGAGCGATAAACGAATCTGTCATCATTGCTATAACACCCAGCGTGGCTCCCATTGATAAAGAGCCCGTATCACCCATATAAAATTTTGCGGGGGGAATGTTGTGCCATAAAAAACCAAGATTTGCTCCGGTTAAAACCGCACACAAAGCTGATAAAATCAATAACCCTTTTGCAAAAGCGATTATACCGAAAGATGCAAAAGCAATTACAAGCAACCCGCCCGCAAGTCCGTCCAGGCCGTCCGTAAAGTTTACGGCGTTTGATGTTGCAAGTATAACAAGCATAAATAAAGGTATGTACCATAAACCTATAAAAATATCACCGTAACCCGGAAAATGAACCTGATCATAACCCAGTTTAAAATAAAACCAGAGCGCTCCAATAAATGCGAATAAAGTAAGCCAGAAAAACTTTGGTTTTATATTTATGCCTTTTGATTTACCAAGCCCTCTTATATTAAAATAATCATCCAATGCACCCAGTAAAGCCACAGCAAGCAAGGTTGCAACAGCAAGCCAGGTTTCTTTTCTGTTTAATAATGAGCTGCCTGTTACACCCAAAGCTGATAATACGCGGCTGCCAAGTACTATTATGAGTGTTGTTCCCCAAATCAGTATTCCTCCCATTGTCGGGGTTCCCGCTTTACCTTTATGCATTTTGTGGTATCTGCTTGCTTTTTCACCGGTTGAGGCGATTTCGCGGATTTGTTTGTGAATTTTATATTTTTTTAAAATCTTTAAAAATGGTTTCGCCAAAATCAGTGAAACTAAAAAGGCGGTTGTAAAAGAGAAAAATATAAGAATCAAATGCCGTAAAACAATATCGAGATCGAATACAATTGTCATTAGTTATTTTTTTACCAAATATAAGATCGGAATGCCCACGAAGCGAGCATTTTGGTTTCGGCGAATCGGTCGGGGCTGTTTAAAACAACAGTTATTATTTTATTGCCTTTGTTATTTTCAATTATCGATACAAAGCATAAACCCGCCGCCCCTGTGTGTCCAGTTTTTAACCCCATTATATTTAAAAAACTGTCTAATAATTTGTTTGTGCTTTTTAATTCATGGGTGAGTTCACCGTTTGTGGATGAGACGGTTGTGCTTTTTGTTTTCACTGCATCTCTTACAAAAGGCTTTCTGTAAGCATATCTTGCCAAAAGTGATAAATCGCGTACAGTTGAATAATTTTCCAAATCGTCAAATCCGATAGGATTTGCAAATTTTGTTCCGTAAAGCTTTAGTTCTTTTGCTTTTTCATTCATCTTTTCAACAAATTCTTCGGTTGATCCTCCCACATGTTCCGAAATTGCCACTGCCGCATCATTCCCCGAGTGTATAAGAGAAGCTTTTAAAAGGTTTGACAATGTTATCTCTTCACCGGAATAAAGCCATATTTTAGAGCCACCGGTTTTTGCCGCATTTCTGCTTACAATAACATTTTCGCTTATGTCTCTTTCTTCAAGGGCAACTATTGCTGTCATTAATTTTGTTATACTGGCGATTTGCATTTTTTTATTATGATTTTTACCCCAAAGTACTTCACCACTGTCAAAATCAACTATTATTGCAGCATCGGCACCAATAACGGGTTCAACCGCATTATGCTTTTTAACGGGAATCATTGAAGCCGGGAGGGTATCTTCGTATGTTAAAACAACAGGTTCGGGTTTTTTAGCGGGATCTGAGATTTCAGCAGGGGACCCCAGAGTGATTGTTGCATATAAATTAAGAAAACTTGTCAGCATATTTGATTTGAATCAATTCTTTTATAAGAACCCTTTTTTAAAGTTCCCAATTTAAGCTTACCGATTCGCAAGCGGTACAAGTATATAACTTTATTACCGGATTTTTCAAACATTCTTTTAATTTGCCGCTTGCGTCCTTCGTGTAAAGTTATGTTTAATTTGTCATTATTATGTTTTGTAATTTTACACGGAGCTGTTTTTTTGCCATCCAATTCAATGCCTTTTTCAAGTTTTTTTATTTGCAGTTGAGTTATCGGCTGTTTGAGTTCAACATAATATTCTTTTTCGTGTTCGAATTTGGGATGAGTTAATTTATGAGCAAGGTCACCGTCATTTGTTAAAACCAAAAGCCCTTCGGTATCTTTATCAAGCCTGCCAACGGGAAATAAATCTTTGTACGGGATTAAATCCATCACCGTCTTTTTCGCATAAGGATCACTTTTTGTCGTTACATAACCCGCAGGTTTGTTAAGCATTATCGTTAATCTTTCTTTTTTCGGCTTAATAATTTCGCCATTTACATAAACTTTGTCTTTTTCGGGATTTATAGATTCTCCTATTTCTGCAATTCGATTATTTATTTTTACTTTATCTTGCTCAATAAACTCTTCAGCTCTTCTTCTGGAGTAATCCGAATTAAGTGATATGAAGCGCTGAAGTCTGATTTTATTCTTCCGTTTCTTCACTTGTTTCTTCTTCATCATCAGATGAACCATTGTCAGTTGGATAGTATAAATAGAAAATGTCGTCAGGTTTCGATTCCGCATAGTCTTCACCCAATTCAATAATTACGTCCGCTTCACTCCGGTATTGCGGTTCAAAATATATTTCGGGAATATTTTCCGAAATTTCCCCGGGTATGAATTGTTTAATAAAATATAAAGCTTCGGGTGTTTTTTGTTTTTGCTCCAAATCTTCTTCAGGGCCTTCTTCAATTTCGGATTTGTAATATAATGTCGTATTTTCAATATCCTGTGATCGCGCATTACCAAATCTTATTACATCAAAACAAAGCCTTTGAAGCATGGCTTTGGATTCACCTGCAAGCCCCGGTGTTTTTGTTCCGTTCAACACTTGTATTTGTATAGGATTCTTATTTAATTCGGGATAATGGAATATGAGATCAACATATTGATGAATAAAACTATAATCATTGCCTATCGGAACGAGCACATATGCGCCACCGAACAAATTTCTTTCAGGTACGTATAAGAATCCTCCGCATTTTGTCGGGTCATCCGTGATAACTCTTGAAACAATATTTTCTTTGTGAAAATCCTGAGATATTTTTGCCAGTTCAATAATATGCCTTATGGAAAGATTTGTTTCAATATGCGAACTTACCGCATTGTAAAGATCGGTTATTTTATTCGGATTAAGTAAAACATTTTTTGTCATGGCTTTATTTTTGATTGCAAATAAAAGTTTTTGCTGTCGCCTTGATCTGTCAAAATCACTTGTTGTTTTACGGCTTCGCGCATATTTGAGTGCTGTTTCTCCGTCAAGATTCTGCTCGCCCGCTGCAAGATTGAAAGTTTCATATTTGATGGTGCCGTCTTTGGGATAATAAGGATCATGAATTGCATTTTCCACATAAATATCAACACCGCCCAGACTGTCTACAATATCTTTAAATCCGTCAAAATCAATTTTTACATAATAATGTATGTCTACGCCCGTTATTTCTTCAACCGATTCTTTAACCAGATTCATTGCTGTAACAGAGTCGTATTTAGCTTTACCAAGTTCATAAATGTTATTTATTCTTACTCCGCCTCCTATTTGCGGGACATCAACATAAAAATCGCGAGGAATTGAAAGCATCGGCACAAGTTTATTTTTTTGATCCATGCTCGCGAGAATAATCGTATCTGTTAAATCAGCCCCGTCATGGCCTTTCCCGCCTGTTCCCAGCATCAAAACATTGGTGTTTCCGTAAACATCGGTTTCCAACGGTTCGCCGAAGAATCCAATAACATTTATAAGGCCGATTCTCGAAACAACGGCGCTGCATCCGTAAAAAAACAAGACAACCACAATCACTATGGCAATTATCAAACCGAAATTAGTTTTTTGTTTGGCATTTGTAATTGTTTTATTATGCTTGAAAACAGAGCCTAATTTATTAATAAAATTTTTAAAATGGCTTTTTCTTTTGTACCTGATTTTTCTTGTTTTGAAATTCATTTTATTCCGTATAAAGTACTGTTATATATAAGCTGCTCCATTCATTCTGCGCAATGCCGATTCCGATTTTTTTCCAATTTTCAAGCAATATGTCGCTATCCAGTATTAATTTGTTAAATAAAGAATTCAATGTTCCTTCTTTTAAAATATATGCTTTGCCCTGATTTGTTACTCCGCTGTTTTGAACTTCATCAATCAGGTTTATACCAGAAGGGGAGATAAAAGAAAAGAAATTATCTTCTATCATTTTATTCGACCAATCTCGTGCGATATCAACTAAAGCTGAATTGACAGTTAAATTATTAATGCGTTCATTATTGATTTTATCAAGCAGCTGATTTTCAAAATTCTGCAGATCATCTGCATCCCATAAATTATGTGAAAACTCCTGAACAACCATCATGTCACCGAGACCGTCAAGCTCTATTCCCAGGCCGAGACTTTCCCAATTCGGATTCAGTATGTTTTCACGATGAATCGCGCTTCGCATTAAAGCCTGATGCGCAAAATATACACTCGGTGCATGCGCCAGATTCTCACCAACATTTGTTTTTATATTAAGGTCTTTTCTTCTTGTATCAGGATTTCCTCCATCAGCATCTATATGTGAAAAAAACATTCTTTCCACCATGTTTAGAGCATAATTCTGCGCAAGAGTGTTGAGGTCGGATTTTAATGAAACACCGCTTAATCCGTGAACTGCACGTTCTACATTTATATAATTAAGAAGCTCCCGCCTTTTGGAATCGAGGTCGAGTTTATAAGTTTCTTCGTAAGGGTCCTGTAAATCAAAAAAGTCAGGTATTAAAGGTATAATATCTCCTATATAAATGGGGATATTTAAAACAGCGCTGCCTCCCTGATTATTGATTTCCAGAATATATACTCCTTCGGTTCGGGGACTGTAAGTAAAGTTAAATGACGAACCCGCGGAAATTACTTCGTTGCCATAATAACTCAGCAAATTGTTGTCGGTTTTTATCTCGAATGAATCGGTTAATCCATCCGGTTTTATTACGGCCCCTTTATTAAATATATTTTCCTGCGTTGTTCCCGAAACAAATATAGGTTCATTTGAAGAAAGTATTTCAGGTATATTGGAATATTTTATTGAATCATCAAGAGATAATCTGAAGTTGTGAGTAACAGCGTCAAAAGAATCCGTATTGCTTTGGGTCCATTCCGATTCAAGCTCAATCGGAGCTAAAGATGATGCTTTTGCTCCGAAAATTTTCCAATTAACGCTTCCTTCTTCAAAATTTTTAAAATCTTTATAAAAAATATTCAATGAATCTTTATCTCTTATTAAATATGAATGTACAGTGCTGTTTTGATAAAAATATATTCTGAAAACATTGTTACCATTCGGATCCCAATCAGTAGTAGTATTATCATTTTCAAAATTTATTCGCAGATTTGTCGGTTTGCCCGGATTTTGAGTTTCACCTTCTAAAGGAATTCCATCCAAAACAGTAATTTCAGCAACATTGCTTTCTCCCGAAAGGCCGGGAATTATTCCAAGCTGGTATTTGCCGGCTTTTCTGAAAACCAAAGGGATCTCAAAATTTTCACCTTCTGTTTCTCCGGGCATATGAGTAAATACTGTGCTTTCTCCGTTTTCTTTTGCAAAAAATGCAAAAATAGAATCATAATTGTTGTTTTCAGTTAGCCTGCCTTCAACCATATATACTTCGTTTTTGTAAAAAGTATTCGGCATTTCCTTATCAAGTTCTATTTTATTAAAAAAAGTTGTGTTTATTGTTTCAAAGCCGGCAGGTGTCTCAACTTCATTAACGTCGTCAATAATATCTTCGGCCGTCCGGAAAGGCTCATAAAGAATTACCTGTTTAACAATACTTTGATATACAATTTCCGCCATATAAGCCCGCGTGATTTCTTTTCCGGGCTTCAGATAATCTTTCTCTTCAATTAACAAGCCGTTTTCTTTTGCAAAATGCACATAGGGCGAATACCAACTAAAACGGTATGTGTCTTTGTATGCCGCTTCGGGAACCTCCGCCAAAGCAAGCATATCCCATTTTTGAACCTCGCCGAGTATTTTTATGGCTTCAACCTTATTGATTGGATTTAAAGGCCTGAAAGTATTATCGGGATAACCCTTTACCCAACCTTCTTCTTTTGCTTTTCGTAAGTAAGGAATATACCACCGGTTTTCATCAACATCGGTAAAACCGGTAGGTTTTTCAGTATCAAGAGGAACATCCGTTCCTTCAAGTACAATTTTTAAAAATTCAACTCTGTTAATAAGATTGTCGGGTCTGAACGTATTATCACCGTATCCTTCAACAATATTATTTGATTGAAGATATGAAATGGAATCGCTATTGGGGTGCGTATACGGAACGTCACTAAAAGTTGAGGCTTTTACTTCAGGTACCGCAATTAACAGCGATATAATTATAATAAAACCTAAAATTTTGCTGATTTTCTTTTTCATAAACAGTACGATTATAATACTCTTTTTATTAATATTAGGAAAGATTACTTAAGCTTTACATCCATACGCTATTTTATTACAATTCCGTTTGTAAACTTTAACCTTTTACATATGAAAGTTATTTCAAAAGCACTACTCTCTGCACTGGGGATTACAACAATTATATTTGCCGGTGGATGTGCGCAGGAAGGCCTTCCGGCAGGAATGTCACCTGAAGATGTAATCAGAGAAGCTTTACTGAATCAGACCGAATACACCGAGGCTGTATTTGAAGTAAAAGCTGACGCTGATCTTAAAGGAGAGGTGGATGGAGAAGAAAATTCTCTTGACGGAAAATTTTCTCTTAGCGGGTCTTCAAATTCGGAAACCGAAGAAATGAGTGTTGTTATTGATGTAAATGCTGAAATGAACGGAGAAAGCTTTGCAGGTAAAATTGAATCGAGAACAACAAGTGATGGTGTATTCATTAGGATTAATAATATAGATGTATCCGAGGAAGAAACTCAGGAACTTGTTGAATTGATGTTGGAAGACTATTTGGATCAATGGGTGAAACTTACATTTATTATGCCTGATGAACTTATTGAATCGGGTTACATGGACGTTGATTACGAAGAGGGTGATACATTGCCTTTCAAAAACATCGAATATGTTGGAACCGAAGATGTACTTGGTTTAAACAGTTACCACTTTACAGCTGAAATTGATGAAGAGGTTATGCTTGATGTGATGCAGGGTGAGGATAGTTCGGATGCTGAACAATTCTTTGAGGCAGCTGATATTACAGGTGATGTATATGTCGCTGTAGATAAAATGGTTATGACAGGCTTTGGAGGAGTTGTAACTTTGGATGATCCCGAAATGAACGGTGTTGTTAATTTGACATTCAAAATAAATCCTACCAAATCTGCAAGTGTTGATACTCCAAAATACGAAAAAGAATTAAATGAAGAAGATATTATGGGATTGATGTTTGGTGGGGCAATGATGTCGGATCCCTCGATGATGATGGATGAATCTACGCAGGAAGGTGTTGAAATGCCCGAGGGGGCGGAAATGCAAGGTCTCCCATCGGTTGAAATGCCCGAAGGGGCTATGGAAGAAGCAATGGATGAAGCTGCAAATCAGTAGGCGAAACATTATTTCCGAATTTTAAAACCCTCTGTTTTTAACAGGGGGTTTTTTTATGTTTTGTTTTTCCAGACGTGTTCGAACTGTTTTTCAAAATGATTGACTATATCGGAGTTTTCAATTTCAACTCCGTAATTTTCTTCAGTTGAAAGTATGAACACTTTGTTTAGTCCAATGCATTGTGTCGGTTTTATCGGCGGCAATGAATTAACCTCGTTTGAAGAGGTTATATGATATTTATCATAGGAATTTTTATTGTTTATAATCAGGTTAAAGGAAGGATGTTTATTTAAATAAACCGGAATAATATTTTTAAAAAAGTAGTGTGTGTTTTTTGAAACTTCCGCAAAAACCCAGAGTTTTGACTGATCTATGATTTCATTCAGAATTTTATTTATTCCTTCTTTGCCGATAAAAGATTTAACATTCGGAATTAGTTGAAATGGATTTTTTAATGCTTCAAGTTCGGGTATTTTTTGATCAATTGCATTTTTATAATGTACAAGTGCTCTTTTTTTATCTTCAATATATTTTAAAAGATGATGCGGTTCCACAGCGGTAAAATATCTGATATTGTTTTTCTCAAATTTAATTATTAAATCTTTTTGCACAAGGCTTTCCAGAGTTGAATACATTGTGCACCTGTTAAACTGTGCATGTTTAGCTATTATACTTGCCGGATTTGTGCCTATTTTAAGGGTTATAAGATAAGCTTTTGATTCTTTTTCGGTTAATCCTATCTGTTGCAGGAGGTTTATTAGGCTATACATTTTATATTTAGTCAAATAATAAGTAAGATATATATTAATAAACAAAATTGACTTTTTGTAAAGTAAATGGCGTTGTTATAAACTGCCAACACACCTGGTATGAAATTTTAGAATTTGTTTAGAGAAACTTTAAATTTTAGTTTTACAATTGATAACATGAAAAGTTTTTTACTCAAATCATCAATACTCTTTTTCCTTTTATCAGTGTTTGTTTTTGAGAAGTTCACAGCTGATTACAAACTTTTGATATGCATTATTATTTCATTCTTTTTTTTAATAATTTTATTTAAAAAATATTTTTATTTAATTTGTTTGTTTTTCATCATACTTGGCTTTTTCAGAATCGAATTCGCATATCCGGTTATTGACGAAAACTCCGTACATTTCTATCAAAATGAGGATATTAATAGTCATATTAAAGGTGAAATAGTCGATGACCCCGACAGAAGACGTGATAAAGCGAATTATATTTTAAAAGCTGAAAGTATTTTAATTAATGAAAAGTGGCACAAGGTTGAAGGTAATATTCTTTTTAGTATGAATTTGTACCCTGAATTTTATTACGGAGATAAAGTGAAGCTTAAGGGCAGGCTTACGGAACCAATGGAATTCGATACATTTTCATATAAAAATTACCTTCGTTTGTTTGATGTCCATTCTGTCATGTATAGACCGCGTGTCGAGATCCTGAGCAGAAATAACGGAAGTATTTTTTATGAAAAACTTTTTGCCCTTAAATCGAATTTTGAAAACCGGCTTAACAAACTCATGCCCGAGCCAATGGCAAGTTTTGAGGCCGGTTTACTGACAGGTTCAAGAAAAGGTATACCCGAAGAATTAATGAAAAATTTTAATCTTACCGGATTAACCCATATTATTGCTATATCGGGATATAATATATCATTGATAATTGTTTTGATATCCGGATTGTTCAAAAATGTTTCACGTAATAGAAAAATTCCTCTAATTATATTGATAATCATTGTTTTCACTTTGTTTGTAGGGGCTTCGGCTGCTGTTGTCCGTGCATCAATAATGGGAATAATTTCGGTGATTGCTTTATGGTTCGGCAGGCAGTCGCAGGTTATAAATGCTTTGCTTATATCCGCTTTTATAATGGTTTTGATGAATCCTTTTACTCTGATTTACGATGCCGGATTTCAGCTTTCTTTTCTTGCCACACTCGGACTGATTATTACAGGGAAACATCTGGAAAAATTATTCGGATTTTTACCCGATCAGTTTGGACTTCGTGAAGCATTTGCAATGACATTCAGTGCTCAGCTGTTTGCTTTACCTGTAATAATGCTGAATTTCAGGAGGTTATCAATAATTTCACCTGTGGCGAATGTATTGGTTGTGCCATTTATACCTTTTGCAATGTTTTTTGGATTTGTTTCCGTGATTATAAGTTATTTAAGCTTTGATTTGGGGTTTGTTTTAATGCTGCCTGCATGGCTTTGCTTAAAATATATAGTTAAAGTAACTGAAATACTTGCAAATTTACCATTTGCATCTATTCAGGCTGAATGGTTTTCCGTTTTTCACTTACTTGCATATTATCTATCTTGTATTTTCTTTGCCTATCTCATATACCCATATTTTAGAGATCGCCGTATCCCTGCATGACGGCTCAACATGTACAGGCACCCATTCACCTATATGAAACGCATATGAAGTAACACGCGCTCCCTTTTTTAAATCTTTTTCAAATTTGGGAATAAACTTTTTAAGAGTTTCAGGAAGCATATAGGTAACTATGTGATCAGCATCCGACAAATCATGCCTCCTGAAATCACCGTATTTTATTTCAGCTTTTGATCTCCATAATAACTGTCTGATTTTTGCTATTAAATAAACAATGGGGGAGAGCTCAAACCCTGTCGCCTTTGCCCCGAACTCTTTAGCGGCAACATAACAAAGCCGCCCGTCTCCGCATCCTATATCAATTACTTTATCACCTTTTTTTATGCCCGCTGTTTTAAGCATTTTTCTAACCGCACGCATCGGAGTGGGGACAAAAGGCGCTCCCTGAACAAGTGCGATTATGGTGGGTATGCCAATTGCAAGAAACAAAGCAATTGTTAAAAAATTAAAATCACGGGGCATTGTTAAATACATTGCAAAAATTGCAAATCCGCTAACAAAAATAAATGTTAAAAAATCCAGAAATCTAAATTTTGTAGAAGTAGAGTGTGGGTATTTTTGTTTTTTCATTTTTTTTGATTATTCTCTGAGGCTTTAGGCCTTTAATTTTAAATGTATTGCTTATTATTCGTGTATCTTTTTTACATTCTTTTTTTATTTTTTTCGCGAGTTTATTTAATTCTTTCGGCATTAAATAACAAAAAATAACATCCGCATCTTTTAAACTTTCATTAAAAAAGTTTTTAAAATGTATTTTTACTTTGGATTTTTTTATTAATTTTTTTATAAGTGCAAAAATATAAATCAAAGGAGCAATTTCATATCCGTGACCATTTATTTTATTTAATTTTTCAGCTTCAATAAGCATCCTTCCGTCACCGCAGCCCAGATCATAAAAATTTTCTCCTTTTTTTAAATTTGCTTCTTTAAGAATCTTTTGCATAACCTTTTTTTTCGTCGGAACATAGGGGACCCTCAATATAAGGCTTACAACAGCTGTTGAAATATAAAGTATCGTAACCGCAATTATTAATAAATATATAATTGTCATTCCTTTGTTTAGGTTAAGTTCCCTTCATTTTAGCATATTTTTCGCTTAAAATAAATAAAGAGCCTAATTTTTTAATTATGGATTTCATTTAAGCGGCCAGTTCTTCTTCAACATATTCCGCTGCGGCAGACAAAACCTGTTCAGCCTCTTCCGGTTTTAATCCATTAATTCTTTTGGCTATACTTTTAGCCAATTTTGTTTTTCTTGTATCAAGTTGATCTTTTACTTCATTTGTTTTAAGTTTTCTTCCACTTAGGGAATCATGGAATTGTATATCTGAAAGATTCTGATTAGCTCCCGTTGCATCTATTTGCTGTCTTAATTTTCGGCTTTCAGCTTTGTTTTCCTGCCCGAAACCGGACAAGTCTATATTTCTTACCGCTTTTAATTCACCGTTTTTATCAAGAATTTGTTTACCTTGGCTTTTCTCGTAAACTTTTTGATGAACCCTTTTATCAAAAGAACCGTCACTTAAGTGGGAAGTCTGCTTGGCTTTATCCTGGACTCCGCTGTTTCTTAATATATTCTCTTCCTGATCCTGAAGAACTTTTTGTGAAATTTGTATTTGTTTAAGCTCTTCCTGTGCTTTTTCCGATTGAACCTGATTTTCAACAGCCGTTAAAATATCTTCATCCATTAAACCATCCATTGTTTCCATATCATCTTTTAGTTCTTTTCTCTTTTTTAAACTGTATTCATTATCTGGATGAAGTTTTAATACATAGTTGTGTTTATCGATACATCTTTCATATTCCCCCTGCGCTTCAAGTTTATCAGCTTCTTCATGAAGTTCATTTATAATTTCCCGGATGTCATCACTCTCAAGTGCCAAGGGCCTTTCTGTTTTTTCCGTTTCTTCAGTATCTTTTTTTTCTGAATTTTCCTGATCTTCTTTTTTGTTTTTGCTTTCGTAAAGTATTGCCTCTCGATATATTTTTAACCTGGCTTTGTGCCCGCGTTCATAAAATGAACCATATCTTTTTTGTGTTTCATTATTCAGTTTTTCAAAATCTTCCAACAGTTCCCGTCTGACTTTCATCGAAGTTAAAATATTTCTGCATAAATTGCTCCTTTCTGCAAGTGTAATTCCGGTATATAATTCAATATACCGTGATGCTGTTTTTTTACTTATTGACTTATTTTTAAGCGCTTCTTTAATGGTTTTATCAAAAGGTTTAACAAGTTTTAACTCAGCATTCATTTGATTGAGCATTTGTTCTTTTTCTTCAAACTTTAATTTTTCCCAGTCCTTTTCATTATATCCTTTTATTTCAACTTTTTTTCTGGTTTCGGGATTTGTTAAGTATAAATTTTTTTTAGCTTTTTTATAATCTTTTGTTAATTTTTCTTCCGCTTCAATAGATTTTGGTAATTGTTCAAGCCACATTGCTTTTTGAGCAACATCACTTAAGTTTAAAAAATCAACAATAGCAAAACGTTTTGAATTCTGAGACATTATTTCGGGTTTTACAGAATTCACATCTTTTATATATTTCTGTTCGTTTCCCGCGTCCAGTTTTTCCAGGAATGTCCGTTTTTCTTTTAAACCGACTTTTAAAAATTTTTCATCATTTTTATATTTGGCGGGAAGCTTATCGTAAATATCAACCAGTTCTTTACGCGGTTTAACAATTTCAGCTTCAAAAACCCTGAGCCATCTTTCCTGTTCTTCAACTGTTTGATCCCTGAATTCTTTGAGGTATTGGGTGGGATTGTGAAAAAGCCTCAGATGTGCGTTTATTTTGTTTTCATAAGTTTTCTCGTTTTTTTCCATGCTTTCGATTTCTTTCACTTTATCCTTCATTTCGCTTCTTCGAAGTTTAACAACCTCGGTTTTGTCCATTTTTTCAAGTAGTCTTTTTCTTAATCTGACTCTTTCGGAAATATCGGTATTTATTAAACCGAGTGCCTTTTGTTTTTCTTGATGAGATTGTTGAGCAAACCATTCAATATATTCTTTTGCGGTATCAAGTCCGCGTGATTGATCAATTGTGAATGCAGCTTCTTTGTTAGACATTACTTTATCGGTATAACCTTCAACCATACCTTTGATTTGCCCCTGCTGCTGTTCAAATTCTTGTTTTAGTTGCTGCATTTCTTTAGTTGAAATCGTTTTTCGTTCTGCTTCCTGAAGTCGTTTTTCCCATTGTCTTTTATCCTCATCCGTAAAAATATTACTATCAGCCAGTTTTGCTTTTAGCTTTGATTGTTCTTGCATAACTTGTTGTGCTTCCTTTGTGTCTTCGTAAGTTCTATCTAATGTACCATTCGCAGCTAGATCCACGTTTTCGGGCTTGTCAATATCTCCTAAGAAGGTCAGCTTTGATTCAACAAAAAAGATCTTTTTCATTATTATCATTATTTATTTATGTATGTGCGGATATTATATTGAACACGCTGAGAATCCGCAAGATAAACAAAGCATACATCCTTCACCGATTTGAAGCCTTGTATTGCATTCAGGACAAACCTTTCCTTCCATAATTTCCCGTTTGCTGAGAACTTTTTCTTCAACAGCAACGCCTGCCGAGCCAACGGCTTTATGTTCTCTCGAAGGCTGAATGGGCGGTAGTGTAAATTCTTCAGCTATTATAGTATCGTTATTATCATAGCTTGCGGAAATTTGTGTTTGATCGGAATTGCCTTCGGTATTTTCATCAGGTGATACAATCGGAAGACTTACCTCCCGTGCTGATGGTTCTTTTATTGAACCGTTGTTTCTTTCATGGTTAACATCAGGTTTTTTTGGCTCGCTATTTTTCGGAGATTCAGAGTCTTTTTCAGTTTCCTTTTTTTCCTGATTTACCTTTCCGATATTTAGTACCTGTGATTCACGGCTTTTGTCTCTGTAAATAGTCACACCTTTGCAACCAAGCCCGAAAGCAAGTTTGTATGCATCTTCAATATCCTGTATTTGTGCATGAGATGGGAAGTTGATAGTTTTTGAAACAGAAGAATCAACATGTTTCTGAAAAGCCGCCTGCATTTTTATATGCCATTCCGGTTTTATATCCTGTGCAGTAACAAATATATCCTTTACATCCCGGGGAACTTCATCAAAATCCTGAACCGACCCTACTTTTGCTATTTCTCTCATCAAATCTTTAGAAAAGAAGCCTCTTTCTCTGGCTATTTTTTCAAAAAATTTATTTGTATAAACAAGCTCGGTACCATCCATTACATTTTTGATAAATGATATTGCAAAGTTTGGTTCCAGTCCTCCCGAAGCTTCAGCCAGCATTCCGATTGTTCCCGTTGGTGCGACCGTCGTAACACAGGTGTTTCTCATTTTGATTCCGTTTTTTTCATGTACGGAACCTTCGTATGCAGGGAATGTGCCTCGTATTTCCGCTAAAATTTGTGATTTTTTTTGTGCTTCATCATTAATGAATTTCATTATTTTTTCTCCAAAGGATATTCCTTCATCAGAATCATATTTTATACCAAGCTGATAACAAACATCCGCAAATCCCATTAATCCGAGGCCTATTTTCCTTGTTTTGCGGGTCATATCAGCAATTTTTTGTATGGGATAATGATTCACATCAATGACATTATCCAAAAAGTGTGTTGCAAGATGAACAACCTCTCTGAACCTTTCCCAGTCAAGATCGGATTTGTCTTCCAGGACAAACTTATTTACATTTATTGAACCTAAATTACAGCTTTCATGACCAAGTAACGGTTGTTCACCGCATGGATTTGTCGCTTCAATATCTCCCAAATGAGGACATGTATTGTTTCTGTTGATTTCATCGATAAAGATCAAGCCCGGATCACCATTCTTCCATGCATTTGAAAGAATAATATCCCAAACCATTCTTGCCTTTAATTTTTTAATCGGTTTTTGATCCCTTGGATTAATAATTTCATATTCCGTGTCCTGTTCAAGTGCTTCCATAAATTTATCCGTAACTGCAACAGATATGTTGAAATTCTGAAGAGTTTTCATGTCAGCTTTCATCTGAATAAAATCAAAAATATCCGGATGATCGATACGAAGTATGCCCATATTTGCTCCCCGTCGTTTTCCGCCCTGCTTAATTACATCAGTTGCCGCATCAAAAACCTTCATGAATGATACGGGACCGCTTGAAACACCGGTTGTTGAATGAACTATATCGTTGGAAGGTCTCAGTCTTGAAAATGAAAATCCTGTTCCGCCTCCGCTTTTGTGAATTAAAGCGGCATCTTTTAAAGATTCAAATATTCCTTCCATGGAATCTTCAACCGGTAGCACAAAACAAGCAGAAAGCTGCCCCAGTTCGGTTCCCGCATTCATTAAAGTAGGGGAGTTGGGCATGAATTCGAGATTTTTCATTATATTTAAAAATTTTTCTTCCATTTCTTTTTCATTGCCTCCTTCATAATTTTCTTCGGCTTTCGCAACTGCTCCGGCTACTCTTTTCAACAAATCTTCGGGTGTTTCCATAACATTACCTCCATCATCTTTAAGAAGATATCGTTTTTCCAACACTTTAAGTGCGTTTGTTGAAAAGTTTAACGAAGAGTCTCCCTTACCTTTACCTAAGATCGCTTCTTTTTCTTCACGTTCATCGGCTCTTTTCTGCCTCCATAAAATATAGGCTTTTGCTGTTTTTGCATGTCCGCCTTCAATAAGTATTTTTTCAACCAGATCCTGTATTTGTTCCACTGTTGGAATTTCTTCCGCATTTTTGAAGAAAACTTCCAGTACGGCGGATACCTGGTTTGATATCTTTTGTGATTCTTCGATATTGCCGCCTCCTACAGATTGAGCGGCTTTCCAGATAGCTTGGGTGATTCTGTCTTGATCAAAATCAACTATGCGGCCATCGCGTTTTTGGATTTTTTTGATTGGGGACATGACTGGTAATAATTAATGAGTAAAGAATACAGACAAGGTCTTTTAAAAGACCCTGAATTTATAAAGCCGCTAGAAAAGCTTGAAGCTGATTTTATGGTTGGGCTGTTTTTGAGCGCATTTGAATTACAACTCGAATATATTCTTAAGACTTATTGAATGCAATATTAAAATATAAGTTCAAGTTGCTAGAATCTTGCATATATAGTGTATATTATCTTGCGATAGTACCATATATAGTCATGCGTTGGACAATCTTTTTTATAAGCCCAGTTGTTTATTAAAAAGAAGAATATATATAGCGGTATGTATAAATAATTTGTACAGCAAAAGAAAGTATATGTATGATTTATATTTATTTAATAAGCAAAATTGAAAGAATTTGAAAAACAATTTAGTTATTAAACAAAATATTGTTGAGTCAACGGGTATGATTTGAAAATAACATTTTCCTTTTAAGTCAGCCATAAAAAGATGTGCACTTATTTTAAAGTGCTTTTGCTATTTTTTTGCCGAATTTGGATGAGGATTTCGGTCCGTCTGCAGTAATAATATTTTCGTCAATTTCAACTTTTGCACCTGAATAGTTAGCACCGAAATCTTCGAGGTCTTTTGCGTTCCCATCCCAGCATGTTGCTTTTTTGTCAGTCATTATGCCTGCGTAGCCCAGTATTAAAGGAGCTATACATATTGCTGCAACAATTTTGCCTTCATTATAATATTTTTTAGCAAGATCAAGAGCGGTTTGATTTTTAAAGTAAATTTTTGCACCGCCTCCTCCTACAAATACTATTCCATCAAATTCCTCAGTGACTTCAGGAAGCATCATATCAACTTTAACTTCTTTTTTATCAATTCCGCTGATCGCCGGATTTGTAATCGAAGCAACATTTACTTCAACTCCTTTTTTTTCAAGGGCTGCGCGTGTTTCCATATATTCTTCATCTCTGAAATTTTCCGGTGCAATTATCATTACTACTCTTTTAGTGCTTAGATCCATAATTATTAATGTTAATTATTAAGTATTAATATGGTACAATGTAAAATAGCTTTTATCCACAATAAATGAATAAAAACAATAAGAAAAAGTTTGACCTCAAATTTCCAAAAGATTTTATGTGGGGAACCGCTATGTCGGCGCATCAGGTTGAAGGCGGAAATATTAATAATGATTGGTGGGCATGGGAGCAGGAAGGTAATGTTTTAAACAGGCAGATATCAAATGATGCGTGTAATCATTATGAGCTTTATAAAAAAGATTTTGAAATGATGAAGAATATGCATCATAACACTCACAGGCTTTCTATAGAATGGAGCAGAATAGAACCCAAAGAAGGGATTTTTGACAAATGGCAGATAAAACATTACAGAAAAGTACTTGAGGATTTGCATAAAAAAGGAATAAAACCCGTTGTGACTTTGTGGCATTTTACTTTGCCACACTGGTTTGCCGAGCAGGGAGGATTTTTGCAAAAAAACGGGCGTCAAAAGTTTAACAGATACGTTAAACGCATTGTTAATGAACTCGGTGATTTGGTAGATACATGGGTTACAATAAACGAACCTTTTGTTTATGCCAATTTCGGATACCATGAAGGCCAGTGGCCGCCGGGTGAAAAGAGTATATTTAAAATGTTAAAAGTTTTAAAAGTGCTTTTGCGTATTCATATAGATACCTACCAGACAATAAAAAAAATATATAAGCAAGAAGGCTGGAATAATCCAATGATTGGTTTTGCCAAGAGTTTTATATGGTTTGATCCTTATAAAAAATCAAGCATATTCAGCAAGTTGCTTTCTGAATTATATCGTTATTTTTACAACAAGTTATATTTCAGACCTTTTTATAGCGGAAGATTTCCATTGTTGCTGGGGTACGGCAAAATCCGCGACGCCAAAAATAGTCTGGATTTTATAGGAATCAATTATTATTTCAGATGTGAATGTAAGCTGTCGGCAATAAGATCACCTCTGCATTTCAGGATGCACGTTTCTCCCGACACAGAGACCTCTCTTTTTAACTGGGAAGTTTTTCCGGAAGGGCTTTATCATTTAACAAAACTTGTATACCGAAAATTAAAAAAACCTATTTTAATAACTGAAAACGGTATTTCAACACTTGACGATACTCAAAGAATTTCTTATATAATCAGACATCTTGATGCAATTAATCGTGCAATGCGCGACGGCGCCGAAGTTATGGGTTACCTGTATTGGTCGTTTATTGATAACTTTGAGTGGGCCGAAGGCTTTACCCAGCCATTCGGACTTGTTGCATTTAATCACAGAACTTTTAAAAGAATTCCAAAATCGTCCGCGCAGGTTTACAGTGAAATTTGTAAAACCGGAAACGTTACAGAGGCAATGATAAAAAAATATGCAAAAAATATACGTGACAGAATATTACGTTAACCAAAAAAAATGAATGAATTTCGGTTTTTATTCCAGAACCGCTCCTTTGCTTGCGTTGGTTACTAACCTTGCATATCGGTTTAAGTAACCATTGTGTATTTTGGGTTCGAATTCGGGAAGGCCGTTAATACGTTTGGTAAGTTCTTCATGCGAAATTTTAACTTCAAGTTTATGATCTGGTATGTCATAGCTTATTATGTCGCCGTTTCTTAGTGCGGCAACAGGTCCGTTTTCAGCAGCTTCGGGAGATACATGACCTATACACGCTCCTCTTGTTCCGCCTGAAAATCTGCCGTCAGTTAAAAGAGCAACTTTTTTTCCAAGCCCCATACCCATAATATTAGCTGTCGGCGCCAGCATTTCAGGCATTCCGGGGCCGCCTTTCGGCCCTTCGTATCTTATAACAACCACATCTCCTTCTTTTACATCTCCATTAAGAATCCCGTCACATGCCGCTTTCTGTGAATTAAAAATAACCGCGGGGCCTTCAAATTTTATTAATTCTTTATCAACACCTCCGGATTTAACTATTGCTCCGTCAGGCGCCAGATTTCCGAAAAGCATGGTTAAACCGCCTGTTTTTGAATGGGGATTTGAAACCGATCGGATTATATCGGAATTTTTAACTTCAGCATCTTTAACAATTTCTCCGAGTTTTTTTGTGGTAACTGTCTTTTGTTCCAGATCCGGCAAATCTCCGAGTTCCTTTATTATAGCGCTTATTCCTCCGGCATTATGCACATCTTCAATATGCACGTTCTGGTCGGAAGGGCTTACTTTGCATATATAAGGTGTGGAATCCGACAGTTCATTTATTCTTTCGAGAGGATAATCAATTCCCGCTTCGTGTGCTATTGCAAGAGTATGAAGAACAGTATTTGTTGACCCTCCGAAAGCCATATCAAGTTTAAATGCATTATCAATTGATGCATGATTCAAAAAATCGCTCGGTTTAAAGTCTTCCCGTATAAGTTTGATAATTTGTTTACCCGCATTCTCCGCCAACTCTTTGCGCTCTTTTGAAGTTGCAAGTATTGTTCCGTTCCCCGGCAAGCCAAGTCCCAGGACTTCGCTTAAACAGTTCATTGAGTTTGCAGTAAACATACCCGCACAACTGCCGCAGCCCGGGCATGCGTTGATTTCAATTTCATGCAGTTCATCATCGTTGATAGAGCCGCTTTTATATTTACCAACACTTTCAAACGCACTTACAAGATCAATGCTTTTCTCTTTAATTTTTCCGGCTTTCATCGGACCTCCGCTTAAAATAAGGCTTGGAATATTTGTTCTCACCATTGCCATCATCATTCCCGGAACAATTTTATCGCAGCTTCCTATGCAAACCATTCCATCCAAGCGATGTGCCTCTACAACCGTTTCAATGGAATCACAAATAAGCTCGCGAGAGGGCAGGGAATAGTGCATTCCGATATGTCCCATTGCAATTCCGTCATCAACGCCGATTACATTGAATTCAAAAGGAACACCTCCCGCTTCCCAAACAGCTTCCTTTACTATTTGACCGATTTTATTCAAATGAATGTGTCCGGGTACAATATCAATATAAGAATTAGCAATTCCTATAAAGGGCTTATTGAAATCTTTATCTTTCAAACCGCATGCGCGAAGCAGCGACCGATGAGGAGTTCTTTCGAACCCTTTTTTAACTTCATCTGAACGCATATTTAAAAACGTTATTTATACGTTGTTTAAGTTTAACGCAATTTAAACGTTTCTGTAAATGGAACGACCGGTCTTCGGATCTTTATCAACATTCCAGTGCCATGTTTCTCTGTAATAATTCGTACCTAAAAAGTGTGAAGCCTGCAGAGTTTTGTCGAGCAGTTGTCTTGTTTCGATAGCTTTTCTGTCTTTAGAGCTCAAACCGCTTATATTTCCTTCCAATGCTCTGTTATATTGTGCACGGCTTCCTCTGAATTTACGCATTGAGATTTTTTTGCCGTTTTTATGGACAGAAAGGTCGATTGCACCTCCGGTATTATGATGTGATCTCCCCGGAGGAGCTACATAACGTCGGTTTAGTGCAAGTGCTCTCCGGTGAATCTCTGATGCTGAAGCATTCGGATATTTTTTTCGCATAAGCTTTTTACGACGAGCAAGACCTCTGTACCATAATCGTCTTTGGTGTTTTACACTTCTGTATGAAGAACTGATATAAACTTCATATCCCGATAACTGTGCATATCTTTTAAATAGAGCCCATCTTAAAGCAGCTCCTGAACGTAACCTTGTTCCCGCTCTTTCTTCCGGAACACTTACAATGGGGTCATTTGCTCTGCAAAGTATTTCATCTTTCATATTCCATAAACGCATTTTGTCATTAATTGACATAATCTCATCCCACTTTTTTTTGAATTGTTTTTCCAGTTCGTTTTGCGGAACATATTCTTTTGATGAAACAGTACGCGGGGCTTTTTTCCTTTTTGGTTTGCTTTTTGCATTATCAATTTGCCTCCAATATTCCTGTACGGCTTTTTTGTCTTTTGGATCGGGCGTTTCAAAAGCATATTGTTTTTTGTAAAAGGCCTGATCTTCTTTACTTATTTGTCTTGTTTGTTTTTCAACTTTATATGAACTTGCACTTTTTTTGTATTCTTCAAGTTCCCGCTTGTTAAATATTTTAACGATTTCAATTTCCGTATTATTGAAGATCGGAGCATAAGAGCCGTCTTCAAAATAAAAATTACCTGAAAGCCCGCGGCGTGTTGCAAGCCCTTCTCTGCCTTTTCCGCGTTCATTTTTCTGGGTTATTTTAACCCGCCTTATTTCAGGATGATGTTTGAATAAAGTTCGCATACCGTAATGGTCCTGGGCATCTTCATTGCCCTGAAAATTTATTTTGAGTTTGTCTCCTTTCTTTGGCTTATAATCGAATTCAAGATTTGTAAAAACTTTGATTCCCGTTCCTTCCTGTAATTCCTCGGCTTTTTCTAATTTGTCGATATCGTAATCTGAGATTTTTTTAAGGATTTTTTGTTTGCTTAAATTTTTCATGGACTCGCCAAAAGCTTTTTCCAATAATTGTTTATCTTTTGAATTTAAAGAGAAAGTTTCTTTTTTTCCTGTAATTCTGTCTTTTAACTCACTTAGGCCCGCCTTAACCCTGGCTCTGTGCGTTGCCTTTTTGCCTTCCAGGTTTGCTTTTGCTGTGTCTTCGGCGGTTTTTGGCCTTAAAGAGGGCTGTTGAGTTTCTTTGCTTTCTTTTTTTTCCGGATTTTTATTTTGTTTTTTGTCTGACATTTTTTTAAGTAATTTCATTAAATTATATCATAAAATCTGTTTTATTGGAAGCTTAAGGGAATAATTGAGGTCAAGTGTTTGATAGGGATATGATTATATGATATAATATTATGATAAATATATGAGAAAATTGTGTTAAAAAGATTTGTTAAGAAAATCAGGTTTATATCGATAGTAATCAGTTTGCTTGTTCTGCAGATAAATTCAGTAAGTGCTCAGGGAATTTTGATTATTAATTCCGATTATATTGAAGAAGACAATACTTATATATTTGACGCCGATGATTCCGGGGGTGACATTGAATTAAGATTCGGAGCATCGTTAGGAGAATATCTTAAATGGGATTCTTTGAATAACACTTTTAAATTCAGTGATGATCTGGATTTGTCAGGCAATCAGCTTACTAATTTCAGAATTGATAATCTGGCTTCGGCACCTGCATGTGATTCTTTATCAATCGGAAGAGCTTATTTTAATACAAGCGAAAATAATTCATATATCTGTAATGGTACGGATTGGGAGCAAATTGATGCGGGCGGTGGAGTTAGCAGCAATTTAGCGGCTGTTCAGGCAAGACGGACTTCCAACTTTACACTTTCAAATCAAGATCAATGGTATGATGTGCCACTTGATTCTACCGATGTAGAAACAGATAACACGGTTATAGAACATGATAATACAAATACGGAAAGAATTAATATTAAGGAAGATGGCGTTTATAGAATTACGTATCATATAGATGCGCTCGATACAACAACTCCGCATGGAATTCAGGCCAGGCTCAGGATAAATAATTCCAACGATGTCCCCGGTTCTTTTTTGGAAACAACCAATTATACGGACGAGCATCAGGTTACCCCTGCATCAGTTATCGATGAATTGAGCGGCGGAGATTACATAGCTTTGCAGGTTCAAAGATTAACATCAAATACCGTAATAGGCGAACCTCTTATAACCGTTGTTAAACTTGAAGGGGTAAAAGGTGAAAAAGGAGACAAAGGTGATCCGGGTTCGGCGGGCACCGGAACTGACAGTGAAACTTTTACAATAGATCAGGACGATACCGGAGGTGATTTAAAACTCCAGTTCGGTAACAGCCTGAATGAATATTTACAATGGAATGATACTGCACAGGCTTTTATTTTAAGTGATGATCTTATATTGAATTTTAATGAATTAAAGCAGTTTAAGATAGAAAACTCGGCAACGGCGCTTACTTGTAATAGTGGTTATACAGGCCGCGCTTATTATAATACTGCTAATTTTCATACTTATATTTGTGATGGAAGTACATGGGTTCAGATAGATAATACAGCTTCCGTAACCGATACATTGGCGGGAGTACAGGCGCGAAGAACAACAAATTTTACACTGACAAATCAAAATCAGTGGTATGATATACCTTTAGATTCAACTGATGTGGAAACAGACAGCACGGTTATTGAACATAATAATACAAATACCGAACGCATTGATATTAAAGCGGATGGATTATATCGATTAACATATCATCTCGATGCTGATGATAGTGGTGTGACTCATGATATTCAGGGTAAACTGAGGTTAAATAATACAACCGATATTCCGGGTTCATTTTTGGAATCAACAAATTATCAAGGCGAACATTCACCTTTAACAGGTGCAATAATTGCAGAATTATCAACCGGTGATTATGTAACATTGCAGGCACAACGTTTAACTGCAAACACAATCATAAATGAAACCTTACTGACAGTTGTTAAAATGGATGGTATTAAAGGTGATGAAGGTATTCCGGGGCCTACTTATACTCCAACGGTCGGATTGTTTTATGATAGTTCAGGTGGTGTTGATTTAAATGTATCAACATCCGTGGCAATACCTTTTAATCAGGAAGTGAGAAAAGATAGTGGTTACACACATGACAATGTAACAAATAATTCACGAATCACCTTGGATGAACCGGGTTGGTATGAGGTAAGTTATAATGTTTCAACGGAAAATCAAACTATGGCCAGAAAAAATATCAGATGTGCAATTGTTTTGGATGGATCAACACTTTCAGTACCTTCCGATTCATATTCTTATAGCAGAAATACAACTAATGAATGGGCTACCAATTCCGCGACAACATTAATCCAGACTACCTCAAGTAATCAGTATTATGAAATATTCTGCCGGGGTGAAGGTTCGGGAATTGACAGTGCTTCCGCGAATACGATTGCCGATCAATCTTGGACAATTGTTGAAA
>CAYFUK010000003.1:0-38473 GCA_964346325.1 uncultured Candidatus Peribacteria bacterium
GAAGCCTTTAATGAGAAACGTTTTTTGATTCTTGCAGGATCTTTGGAAAGCCTTGATATAAGCCCTGTTGCCGAGGCAATTTGTGTGTATTGTGAAAAAGAAAATATAACTTTCAAAAAAGTTAATGATTATAAAATTGTTAAAGGTATGGGTGTTATAGGTATTATGGATGATCAGGAATTTATTATAGGCAATGAAAAGTTAATGCAACGATACAAAGTTAAAATGATTGATGATTTATACAATAAAGCCGAAGTAATGGCGCGTAATTTAAGAACACCCGTTTTTGTTGCACGAAACAGATCTTTGATTGGAGTAATAGGTGTTACGGACAAGCTTAAAAACAATGTTAAAAACGGTATAAATAATTTAAAAAAGAAATATAATATAAGTTTAATAACCGGTGATAATCAAATATTAACAAAAGGTGTTTGTGAAGAAATGGGTATAAAAAATTTTATTGCGGACCTTGATGAATTTGAAAAATTGGAGGCAATAAAAAAATATCGCGAGAAAGAAGAGATAGTTTTAAGTATAGGGGACGGAAAAGAAGATAAAGATATTCTTGATGAATCCGATGTAGGCCTTTCATTGGGTGCTTATTCGGATTTATCAACAAAAACGAATGATATAACTTTAATCAGCGATGATATAAATAAAATTGATTACCTTTTAAATTTATCAGAAATAATAAAAAATATTTCCAGAAAAAATCTGCAGATTACGGTCTTGTATCACTTTATCGTACTGATAATTGCAAGCGGATTATTAGTACCTTTCGTGAATTTATTAATACATCCGGCTGCGGCAGCCTTATTAATGTTTTCTTCGTTTATGCTGATAGAAAAAAACAGTTTTGCCAGCTTTCGAAATAAATCCGCCTCTCTTCATCATGATTATTTAGTGCCTAATACGCCGCCATATTCCAACTCATAAATGTGTAAAAAGGCCAATAACAGGTTTAATGCAATTGGTCCGTAAATTATTCCTTTAGGGCCAAAAGCGAATACTCCGCCCAATACGGCCAGGAATGTAAGTAGCGGATGCACAGGCGCTCTCCCCTCTATCAAATAAGGTCTTACAAAATTATCAACTGTTCCTATAATCAATGTTCCCCATAAAAATAATCCTATCCCACCTATTATGTTACCGGTAGCTATAAGTATTATTGAAGCCGGTACCCAGATTAAACCCGTACCAAACAAAGGAACCAATGAAAATACTGCTGTAATTACAGCCCAAAAAATAGGATTTGGAATACCAACAATCGCATAACCTATACCTGCCAGTGTGCCCTGTATTATAGCTGTAAAAAATATACCGAAAATCATAGCAAGGCTTACTTCCTTAAACTTTTTGAAAACCGCTTTACCGTGTTTGGGAGGCATGGGAGTTAAAGAAATAATTTTTTTTATTATTAATTCCCCGTCTTTAAAGAAATAATAAAGCGCAAAAAAGAATATAATTAATCCCAAAACAAAATCAAAAATATTACTTATTATTCCAACAACAAAATTCTTTAAATTCTGGCCCCATTCTGCAACTGTCTGACTAATCTTTCCTATTAAATCCAAATTTAAATCCTGAAGCCCGAATTCCTGAAAGTAAGGAATTATATTCTGTAATGAATCATATAAAAAGTAACCGTCTTCCCAACGTACATAATCATCGAATTCACCAGCAGAGAACTGACCTGAAATATGATCCAGTGCGTTTATTACTTCAAATATAAGCAAAGTTAAAATCAAAGCCAAAGGTAACGCAATCACAATCAATGTAAAAATACAGGTAATAAAAGAAGCAATTCGTGAATGGCCTCCAAGACCTTTACTCAAAGCTTTATATACGGGAAAAAATATTGTTGCAAAAATTGAAGCAAATATAAGACTTGTTAAAAATTGGCTATACATTACATAGATGTAATAAAAAAGCACAACCAAAACAAGCAAAAGGAAATAACCCGCAAAATTGGGAACTGTGAGATTATATTTTTTAGCGGACCCTTTAGGCAATTTTATATAGTTAAATCAATATATTTATAACAAAAAATTCAAAATAAATAAATATATTTTTATTATCATGAAAATATCATATTTTAAACTTCATTAATTTCTTATTTGTTGTAAAATTATACAGGACTAAATGAATGATCTATATATGGAAATCTTAATTATTGAAGATGATAAACAGCTTGCGAAACATATTGCCCCGGAATTTAAAAAACACGACCATTACCCTACAATCTGCAATATGGAAGAATTCGTCAAAAATGAGATACACACATTTTATTATTTCCTGTATAAATTGGCTGGGGTGGAGGGATTCGAACCCCCGAATCGCGGGACCAGAACCCGCTGCCTTACCACTTGGCTACACCCCATAGTCGGCCATTTACCTCCGATTATCGACTAAGGTGTTTGGTTTCATCCAGTATAATTTCTTCAACATCATGTACGCACTTAGCTATTTGATTATGAAGGCTTGGAACTTTATAATCACTTATCTCCCCGCCTCTTTCAAATTCTTTTTCCGCGCTTTCCATTCTCCGTTTAATCTCTTCTTCAGGGAGTTTACCACGTTTTAATATACGGTCAATTAAATCCTGTTTATCGGGAACCGTTAAAAATATAGAAACCAAATTTTTTTCCGGTATTACTTTCTGAATCGATTCCAGCCCCTGCATATCAACTTCTCTTATAATAATCCTGCCCTGCTTCAGAGCTTCTATTATTGGTGCTTTAATTGTTCCGTAATATTCTTCCTGATGTACAATTGCATATTCAAGTAATTCATTTTGTTCAATCATTCTTTTAAATTCTTCATCGGATACAAAGTGATAGGTCTGGCCGTCTTTTTCTCCGGGCCGTGGATCTCTTGTTGTGGCGGAAATAGGATACTCCCATTCAGAATGAAGCTGTTTTAGATGATTAATTACAGTCCCTTTTCCAACTCCCGAGGGGCCTGCAATTATAAATAATTTACCTGTTAATTCTTTTTCATCAACCATAATAAAAAATTATCAGCTTAATTATTATAAATATTTTTAAGAAAAATGCCAGTGATGGTTGTATATCCCCCTTTTTAATGCTATAATATTAAGATTTCAAGTTCTTTAAAATACAGAAATAAAAATAAAAAGCCGGGAGAGAGCGGATTATGAAGGCATATTCATGATCTCCCCCTCCTTACTTTTCGATGGCAGCCGGCTACTGCCACCTAAGAGTAACCTCCTTTAATAGGCCTTTATTGGCCTATTAAAAGGCAGTATCTTTGATGTTTCAAAACAAAAACAAAAGAAACAAAAACAAAATTGCTCCATATTATTTATGGGCATATCAAAACAAAAACAAACAAAAAGACGATGGTGGATCCGTCAAAAAATAATCCATCCAAAGAACGGTAAGGAGGCGGTCCCAAATTTAAGTTTACTTAAAGGACCACCTGTAACAAGAACGTTTAGCCGAACTTGTTACCCGCTCTTTGATCCCATAGAGTCCCAGTTACGTTTAGTAATTGATGAGGCCCTGTGAGAGATTAAAGAGATATATGTTGAGGCGTACTTCACACCTCTGCATCCATACCGCTTAACGCGGCCTTGCATGTGTAAAAGAAGTGCGCCTCAAATTTTCTATGCTTTTCCCAAAGTTTTATCACCCTCTTTCCATCCGACAGGACACAAATCACCCGTTTGAAATGCTTTTACGAGTCTTATTAATTCATCAATGTTTCTTCCGATATTAACATCGTTTACAGTGTATGATTTTAAAACACCGTCAGGATCAATAATGAATGCTCCTCTTAAACTTATTCCGTTATCATAATCCAAAACATTATAAGAATAACTGACCGATTTTGTAATATCACTTAGCAAAGGATAGTTCAAATCTCCGACATCATTTTTTGACCAGGCTTCATGCGAATAAACACTATCAACACTAACTCCGAGAACCTGAGCATCGATATCTTCGAATTCCTTTTGTTTTTTACTTAATTCAATAAGTTCAGTCGGGCAAACAAAGGTGAAGTCAAGAGGATAAAAGAATAGCACAACCCATTTTCCTTTATAATCCTCAAGATGATAGTTCTTCATTTTACCTTTGTGATAACCCTCCATTTTAAAATTTGGAGCTGGTTTGCCTATTTGAAGACAGCACTCCGAACAACAAGCTGAGTCCTTGTGTGTATTTTCCATAATAGCTTTGGTTAAAGAATAATCAGGAAATTAAGAATAATTCTTAATTAGAATTTTAATATATTGAACGCCAAATTACAAGTAAACTTGACCTTAATGTTATTACTATATATCATAAATAAAGATTAATACTAAGTAATCCAAATTGACTTCAGTTTTAATTATATATGGAAGCACAGGCGGAAACACAGAATTAGTATGCGACAAAATTGCTGAAATTTTAGAGAATAAAAGATTTAAAATAAAAAAACAAAGGGCCGAATTAACTGAAAATTCGGATTTGAAAAATTATGAATATATAATTCTGGCCGGTTCAACTTACGGTCAGGGTTTATTGCAGGACCACATGAAAAGGTTTATTAACAATCTTAAAAGTTTAAAAGGAAAAAAATGCGCTGTTATCGGACTTGGTGACAGTAAATACAATGTGGAATATGTAATTGAATCGGCAAATTTATTGGAAAAAGCGGTTAAAGAAAATAACGGAGAACTGCTGATTAAACCTTTAAGAGTAAATAAGACTCCCGTGCCACATTTGGATAAAATGGTAAAAGACTGGGCTCAAAAATTATCTAAATCAATTGAATAAATGAATAGAATTTCTTTAAAAATAGCGGGTGAAAGCGGAATGGGATTGCTTACCGTTGGTAAAATAATATCAAAGGCTTTAAAAGATATTGGATATTACGTGGTGTCTGACCGAGAGTTCCCTTCTTTAATCAAAGGAGGTTGTTCAAATGTCCAGGTTGATTTCAGTAACAATAAAATTTACAGCCTGGGTAACCAAGTGGATGTTGTAGTTGCTTTGGATAGACATGGTTTGGTTAAATATATAGATGATATCAAAAAAGGCGGAATTTTAATTCATGGATATGAAAGACATGAAATGATTCCTGAATTGAAAAAAAAATGTAAGAAAAGAAATATTAAAATATTATATCTGCCTGCCAGAGAAATAGCCTATTCAATGGGCGGAAGCATATTAATGGTAAATATGGTTCTTATGGGGCTTTTGTGGAAGGTTCTCGGGCTTGATTTAAAAGATGTTATTGATGATGTTAAAAGAAGATTCAAGTCAAAACCAAAATTACTAAAGATAGATCTTAAATGTATTAAATACGGATACGAACCAAAGAAACACCTGAAAGATATACCTCAAACAGACATTCCAAAATCAAAAAAACTATCAAAAAAATTATTAATAGATGGTACAAAAGCTCTTTGCCTCGGAGCAATTCACTGCGGAGTAAGAGCATATTATGCTTACCCTATGAGCCCTTCAAGCGGCGTTCTAACATATATAGCCGATACCTCACACGATACCGGAGTGATTGTTAAACAGGCGGAAGACGAAATTACAGCAGCGCAATTGTGTATGGGTTCAATGCATAACGGATGCAGGGCATTCACAGCCACATCCGGAGGCGGATTTGATTTAATGACAGAAACGGTTTCATGCGCGGGTATAACGGAAACACCTTTATTAATTGTTATAGGGCAGAGGCCGGGTCCCGGTACCGGATTGCCAACATGGACTTGCCAGGCTGATCTGGATTTGGCAATTAATGCCGGGCACGGAGAATACCCGCGAATTGTAATTGGTTGCGCTGATCCCGAAAGTTCATTCAGATTAATACAACACGCATTCAATTTTGCGGAAGAATATCAAACACCAACTATCGTATTAACTGAAAAACATGTTTATGACTGCCATATGGTTGTTGATGAATTCAGTCAAAAAAACATACCAATCAAACGCGGACTTATTACAAAAAAATCCGAACTTAAAAAACTGGAATCAAAACAAAGATATGAATTTACCGATTCCGGTGTATCAAAAAGATGGCTGCCGGGAACAAGCGACGCTTATTATTACGCTAACAGTGATGAACATGAAGAAGACGGGTCAATAACCGAAGAAGCCCGGCCGGTTAATAAAATGATTCAAAAACGACATGTTAAGAAATTTGAAACCATAAAAAAGAATTTACCAAAGCCGGAAATAATCGGTGTTGAAAAAGATGCCGATATTTCTTTTATCGGCTGGGGGAGTTCAAAAAACGCAATAAGAGATGCCATAGAAGCGCAAAAGAAAAATGGCGTTAAAGTTAATTATATGCATTTTGATTTTGTTTGGCCTATACACGAAAAAGCTGCGAACAACTTTTTTAAAAATAATAAAAACGTACATTTAATTGAAGGCAATATGCATGGTCAGCTTGGTAAACTAATTGAGGCTGAAACAGGTAAAAAATTTAAAAATAAATTATTGAAATATAACGGAAGACCTTTCTTTTTTGAAGATGTAATGGAATATATTAATAAAAAAGTAAAATCTAAATGAAGATAATATGCCAACAAATGATATAAAAAAAGTATTGAAAGATCTAAGCGGTAATAAAAGCACTTATGTTGATTATGAAAACGAAGAAGTAATCACCTGGTGTAACGGATGCGGCAATTATCAAATACAGAACGCTTTAAAGCGTGCCCTTACATTGGAAGGCTATAAAACAAATGATATTTTAATGTGTTTTGATATAGGTTGTAATGGTAATGGTTCCGATAAAATGGGGGGATATACTTTTCATGGATTACACGGCCGTTCATTGCCCCTTGCTGCAGGTGCCGCGATGGGCAACAGTAATATCAAAGTAATTGCTTCAGGCGGTGACGGCGGAACAATGAGTGAAGGAATAAATCATCTGGTGCATTGTGTCAGAAGTGAATATCCGATGCTGTTTATTTTACATAATAATCACAATTACGGGCTCACAACGGGTCAGGCTTCCGCATGTACGCCTCAGGGATACGAAATGAACGGATCTCCCGACGGGCAACTTCTCGAACCAATGAATCCAACCGAATTTGTTCTGAATTTGAATCCTTCTTTTGTTGCGCGCACTTTTAGCGGAGACATCAAACACATGACTGAAATATTTCAAAAAGCCTTAAATCATAAAGGTTTTGCATTTGTTGAAGTACTACAGGTTTGCCCTACTTATAACAAAGCGACTCCTCAGGACTGGTATTGGGAGCGAATCAAATACCTTGAAGATTTAAAAAACTGGAAAGCTGATGATATTAAAAAAGCGAAAAAATATGTAAGTGATTTTGAAAAAAATGTTTATTTAGGCTTGTTTTACGAAAATAAAGACGCTGTTGATTATGTCCATAAATTACCTTATTTAAAAGATTATCAAGGTAATCCCGCAGATGAAGTGAAATATTATAATATAGGCAAGTTACTTAAAGATTCCGAGTAAACTTTTTAACAAGATCCAGAAAATATTCGTGTATTTTTGTATTTGATGTAAGTTCGGGATGAAAAGTTGAAGCAAGGTAAGTATTCTGACTAACCAAAACAGGATCATTTAAAGAATTGGTGGCAAGAATTTTAACTTTTTTACCTGTTTCGGTTATTTTTGGTGCTCTTATAAAAATTCCGTTTATTACTTCATCATTAAAATTAAATTTATCTTCAAAGCTTTCAAGTTGGCCGCCATAAGCGTTTCGTTTAATTTCCATATTAATAAGTCCAAGCTGAGCCAGAATGATTGCACCCGCACAAGTACCAAAAACAGGCGTTTCTTTTAAAAATATTTTAAAATCATCTAAAAGAAGATTCATCGTTGTACTTTCCCCTCCCGGAATAATCAAACCATTCACGAATTTTAAATCTTCAGGGGTTCTTACTTCCGATGTATTTATATTCATTTTATTCAAAATTGAAATATGTTCGGCAAAAGCACCCTGCAGAGCCAGTACCCCTATATTTAGTTTACCAGCCTCTTTCTGCATATTTATGTTCAAGTTGATCTATTAATTTGCTTTCCATGGGTTCACCCAAATTTTCAGAAATCTTTGCCAATTTATCAGGATCATTAAAATTTGTTGTAGCCTTTACAATTGCTTTGGCCCTTTTTTCAGGATCACCTGATTTAAAAATTCCCGAACCTACAAAAACACCATCAACACCAAGTTGCATCATCATTGCGGCGTCAGCAGGTGTTGCTATTCCTCCCGCAGCAAAATTAACTATCGGTAAACGTCCCATTTTACAAACTTCTTCAATCAAACTTACCGGAACCCTCTCTGCTTCAGCCCATAATCCGCGATTTTTGGAGTCGGATTTTTTTAAAAATTCAATTTCTTTATTTACAGTTCGGGCATGACGAACAGCTTCAACAACATTTCCCGTACCTGCTTCGCCTTTTGTACGCATCATTGATGCTCCTTCGTTTATCCTGCGCAATGCCTCTCCCAAATAAGTACAACCGCAGACAAAAGGTATATCAAAATCACTTTTATTAATATGAAATTCTTCATCAGCCGGAGTCAAAACTTCGCTTTCATCTATATAATCTATGCCAAGCGCCTGCAAAATTTGTGCTTCTGCAAAATGTCCGATCCTCACTTTCGCCATAACCGGAATTGTAACCGCTTTATTTATTTCTTTAATAAGTTTCGGGTCAGTCATTCTTGCCACACCTCCTTGTTTTCTTATATCCGACGGTACTCTTTCCAAAGCCATTACAGCACAAGCTCCGCTTTGTTCGGCAATTTTTGCCTGATCGGCAGTTACCACGTCCATAATTACTCCGCCTTTTAACATCTGAGCGAGACCCTTTTTTAATTTTGGGGTATTTTTCTTCATAAAATATTCATTAAAGGCAAAAGTATTATACTTAAACCTAATAAAGGAGCAATGAAATTTATTCTTGATTTAAAATAAAAAATTTGTAAAATGGTAAACCTATAATTAATATTAATAAGTAAATAATGGCTTCTACGGAAAATGAAACTGCGGATTGGGCGGAACTTGCAAGAAAATATGCAAACACAAATACTTTTAAAAAACTCGATGAAGAGGAATTAATGGAAGATGTTAAAACTGAAAAAAATAATACAAATGAAAAGGTAGCGGATACATTGGGAATAGTTACAAACGGTTTATCGCCTTTGGATTTATAATAGTTGTTTGCCTGAACAAAAAATACTTAAAATTCCAATTCCATATAATACATATCTTCATTGTTGGTTTTTTGTGTCCCTTTGATTTCAAATCCGCTTTTTTTATAAACTTTCTGAGCGCCGGCATTATTAAAGTGACAGGTTAAATTTATTTTTTTTGCGTTTTTTTCTTCTTTGAGATATTTTTTTGCAACTTTAAAAGCATCTGTCGCATAGCCTTTTCCCCATTCTTCTTTTGCACCGATTACAATTCCGATTCTGAAATTATGATCAGAGTTATCAAGCTCATGAAACCCCACATTTCCGATTAATTTATCGTTATTTTTTTTAAAAATACTCCAGACTTCTTCATTCGGATCATCTTGAATTTTTTTGATCCATTCGATCTCTTCTTCTATTGTTTGAGCTATCTTTAAACCAATCATATATTTATTTACTTCAGGATCATTTATCCATTTCAAAAAAACTTCAGCATGTTTAACCGAAATCGGTTTTAAATATATTTTATCTCCTTTGAGCTTCATATTATTAATTCAAAACATTTATGATGTAAGTTAAATAAGTGGCGAATCCCAGCCAAAATAAATAAGGCAATAAAAGCAAAGAAGCTATTTTTGAATGCTTCCATATTAATATCATCAACAATATAATTGTGGCTTCCAATAATAACATTTCGAATAATGCAATGTAAATTAAACGAAATGAGAAAAACAAAAGACTCCATAAAACATTCAAAACAGCATTAGCTGCAAATAAACCGATTATTAATTTGAAATCATGAGCTTTTCGTTTAAAAATAACCAAATAACGTTCTTCAAACTGAGGTTTGTTCCAAACCATCAAAGCTGATATTGTTGTACATAAAAATATTATATTCCATGCAATGGGAAAAACATAATTGGGCGGTGTTATATCGGGCCTGATTAGCTGTGTTTCATACCATTGCATTCCAAAGCTGTTAAACAAGCTGCCTAAAATAATTACCAAAACGGTTATAAGCGGAATAACAATGTAATTAGGTTTAAATATAAAATTTTTCATTGACTCTAAAGTTAATAATTTATTTAATCATATTATACCATAATTTTGACTAATATTAGCCTTTAAAGTGGAAAGAAAATATGATATAATAAACAGATTTCAGAATGATTGTTCGATAAGATTTAGTTGGATTGCAGTAAGACTGCTTATATTGTCAAAAATAAAAAATGAAAATAAAAATTTTAATGTTCGGATGGGAATTCCCTCCGAATAACAGCGGCGGCTTGGGTGTAGCTTGTAAAGGAATTGTTGACGGTTTGTTGGAATCGGGAATTAATGTTGATTTAATACTGCCCGACTATAATAAAAATTTACCGGGTTATTGTAAGAATTTAAAAAATCATTTAACCGAAGGAGAATTAAAAACAATTCCTTTAAAATTACTCAGTACATCGGTTTATATTTCAAATGAAGAATATAATGAAAAAATTAAAAATTATAAACCGGGTAAAAACTTTTTAAAATCGGATAATTTGGTAAATGATGCTGTTATTTACGGCAAAATGGCTTCAAAAATCGCTTTAAAACTTCCGCATGATTTAATCCATGTTCATGACTGGCTTACGATTCCCGCCGGTGTAGAAGCAAAAAATCACTCGGGTAAACCGCTTGTAATACATGTTCATTCAACGGAATTTGACAGATCCGGAGGCAATCCAAATCCCGCTGTATATAAAATTGAAAAAAGCGGTTTTAAAAATGCTGATTTGATAATTGCGGTAAGCAATTACACAAAACAAAAAATAATCAAACACTACGGAATTGAAGAAGAAAAAATTAAAGTTGTTCATAACGGTATCAATCAGACACTGAAAGAAAAATATAATCCGCATCCGCTCGGTGAAAAAAATAAAATTGTGCTTTTTCTCGGAAGAATAACAATACAAAAAGGGCCGGATTATTTTGTTGAAATGGCTAAAAAAGTTCTGAATAAAATCAAAAATGTGAGGTTTGTAATAGCGGGCAGCGGAGACATGATGAATGAAATAATAAGTAAAGCCATAAATCTGGGTATTGAAAAAAATGTTATTTTTACGGGATTTTTAAAAGGAGGCGATATTGATAAGGCTTTTCAACAGGCTGATGTATACGTAATGCCTTCTATTTCAGAACCTTTCGGTTTAACTCCTTTGGAATCGATTCAAAACGGTACTCCGGTTATTATTTCAAAACAATCCGGAGTAAGCGAAGTTTTGCATAACGCATTAAGAATAGATTTTTGGGACGTTGATGAAATGGCCAATAAAGTTATTTCAATCTTAAAATATCCCGCATTAACAAAAACATTAAAAGTAAATTCCGAGAATGAAATAAAAAATTTTTCATGGCAAAAAGCATCAAATAATTTAAAAAACTTATATATTAACCTGATTAATAAACATGTATAAAAAACAAAAAACAATTTGCATGTATTTTCAGGTCCATCAGCCGTACAGAGTAAGTAATTTCTCTCATTTTGATATAGGTAAAAAGGATTCGGATTATTTTAACGGACCTTTTAACTTTGCAAATAAAGACATATTTGAAAAAGTGGCATTAAAATGCTACCTGCCTACAAATAAAATACTTCTGGAACTTCTGAACAAATATCCCGATTTCAAATTAAGTTTTTCAATATCCGGAATATTTCTGGAACAATGTATGGAATTCGGAGATATGGGAAAACAGGTTTTAGATAGTTTTAAAGCTCTTGTAAAAACAAAAAAAGTTGAATTATTATCGGAAACTTATCACCATTCTCTGGCCTATTTTTATTCAAAAAAAGAATTTGCCGAACAAATAAAAGAGCATCGTGAGTTAATTTATAAAATTTTTAAAAAGAAAACAAATGTATTCAGACATACCGAACTTATTTACAATAACGAAATTGCGAATTTTATAAAAAAAATTGGTTTTGAAGGAATTCTTGCGGAGGGATGGGATGAAATATTAGACGGAAGAAGTCCGAATCATATTTATGAACCATTAAATTGCGAATTGCATAAAGAAGATAAAAAACTCGCAAAACAATATGCAATCCGAAAAAGATTTCCTCAAAATTTCAGATTGCTTTTAAAAAATTATAAACTATCAGACGATATTGCGTTCCGATTTTCACAAAAATCATGGGAAAGCTATCCATTAACGGCTGACAAATTCGCGGCATGGCTGGATACTGCCGAAGGAGAAACAATAAATTTATTCCTTGATTATGAAACTTTCGGTGAACATCAGTGGGAAGACACGGGTATTTTCAATTTTTTAAAACATCTGCCCGAAGAATTAATAAACAGGAATATCAGATTCAAAACAGTAACTGAGACTATGCGAAGTTATGACAGTAATGGAGAAATCGATATACATCATCCCCTTTCATGGGCTGACACCGAAAGAGATTTATCAGCGTGGTTCGGTAATGATTTACAGGAATCTTCAATCTCCTCGGTTTTTGAACTTGAACCTTTAATCAATAAAAAGAAATCCAAAGAGATTAAAAACAAATGGAGAAAACTTCAGACTTCGGATCATTTTTATTATATGTGCACAAAATATTTTAATGACGGAGATGTGCATAAATACTTCTCCCCTTTTGAAACACCTTATGATGCATATATAAATTATATGAATATACTTACGGATTTTAGAAATAACCTTGAAAACAATGCCTAGAAGCGCGGTAGTCGGTAACGGTAACATGCTTGTAACGCTTGATAATAATCTTTCAATTCGGGATTTGTATTTCCCTCATGTGGGTCTTGAAGATCATACCTCTTACCAGCATTTTCACAGACTCGGTGTGTTTGAAAACAATGAATTAAGCTGGCTTAATAGCGGAGAATGGGAATCTGAAGTGGGATATATCAAAAATACATTAATAACCAAAAACAAAACAACAAATAAACGTCTCGGTTTGAGTTTTATTTTCAATGATTTTGTATACCCGACAAAAAATGTTTTTATAAGAAAAATTGAATTCTTTAATAACCGGGATGAAGACAGATATATTAAATTCTATGTTAATCAGGATTTTGATGTATATGGAAACAAATTAAAAGATACCGCACTTTTGGATGCCGATACAAATGGTATATTGCATTACAGGCAATTAAGATATTTTTTGGTAAATGGGCAGTCACATTTTGGAGGATTGTCCGGTTATACAACAGGCAAGGCCGAATACCTGAATTTTGAGGGAACATGGCGCGATGCCGAAGACGGAAAGCTTGAAGGCAATCCGATTGATCAGGGATCAGTGGACTCAACAATCGAATTTGAATTGCATATTAAAGCAAATTCATCTGAAACTTTGTATCTTTGGTATGCGGCAGGTAAAAACTATAAACAGGTAAAATTTTTAAATGATTATGTTTTAAAAAATACTCCCGAACGACTTATGGAAAATGCGATTCACTATTGGAGAAGCTGGGTAAATAAGAGCCATCAACTTGAATCAACCGACTTATCGAATTCGGTTAAAGAGCTTTTTAAAAGAAGTTTATTAACAATAAGAACGCAAATTGATAACGAAGGAGGTATTTTAGCGGCAAATGATTCGGATATTATGAAATTCAATAAAGATACATATACATATGTTTGGCCACGCGACGGTGCCTATGTTTGCAATGCGCTTGATGAAGCGGGTTACGGAGAAGTATCAAAACGTTTTTACAGGTTCTGTGCAAAAGTGATAACAGAAGAAGGTTATTTATTACATAAATATAATCCGGATGGATCCTGGGGATCATCATGGCATCCGTGGATAAATGAACATGGGGAAAAAATACTTCCGATTCAGGAAGATGAAACAGCATTGGTTTTAATAGCGATATGGAGAAATTATGAAAAATACCATGATATTGAATTTCTACAGGAAATATATAATTCTTTTGTTTTTAAAGCAGCCGCCTTTTTAATTAAATTTATTGATAAAAAAACGGGTCTGCCAAAACCGAGTTATGATCTATGGGAAGAAAGACGAAGTATATACGCTTATACGGTTGCAGCTACTTACAGCGGTTTAATTTCGGCTATAAAAATAGCCGAAACTCTGGGCAGGCATGCAAAAGTTCCCAAATACAAGAAAGTCGCTGATAAAATAAAAAAAGTTTTTGATGATTATTTTTATGATAAAGAATTAAACAGATATATAAAATGTGTGGATATCGAAGACGGAAAAACTGTCAATCGTGATACAACAATTGATGCAAGTATTCTCGCATTATCATTTCTGGATTTTATTGATTATAATGATCCCAAAATAATCAATACGGCAAAAGCTTTAAAAGATGCACTATGGATAAACACCGATGTAGGAGGCATGGCAAGATATCAAAATGACAATTATCAGCGTCCGCCCGGAACCGAAGGAATACCCGGAAATCCATGGATACTAACCACCTTATGGTATGCGGATTATTTAATAGCTATATCAAAAAATTCATCAGAACTGCATGAAGCAAAAGAATTAATAGAATGGGCGGCAGGGCATGCAAACAAAGCGGGTATGCTTCCGGAACAACTTAATCCTCTGACAGGTGAGCATCTTTCGGTTTCACCGTTAACATGGAGCCATGCCCAGTTTATTCAAACACTAATAAACTATGACAAGAAATGGCACAAATTCAATATTCTTATAGAAAAAGGATATGAAGAAAACCTTAGGCAATAATCTTTTCTAAACGATTTGCAACTTCATTCCAGTTAACTATGTCCCAGAATGCGTTTATAAAATCACCGCGTTTATTTTCATAATCAAGATAATATGCGTGTTCCCATACATCAACAACCATTAAAATACCAAAACTCGGAAAAACACTATCATTGTGCTTTTCAACCTGCATAATTATGGGACGTTCCGTGTTCTTACAATAAGTCAGCGCAGCCCAGCCCGAACCTTCAACTGATTTTGCGGCTTCGGCAAATTCTTCTTTAAACCTTTCAATGCTTCCGTATTCTTCTTCTAAAGCTTCTTTTAATTTTCCTTCCGGTTCTCCGCCTTCCCCCTTCGGAGCCATATTCTTCCAGAAAAGACCATGCAAAATATGTCCGCCAATATTAAAACTCAAAGCTTTTAATAAGGCTTTCATGTCAGGACTATCATTGTCTTCACGCTCATCTTCCAGTTCTTCCAGAATGCTGTTTGCACCTTTTACATAACCTTTGTGATGCACGTCGTGATGCAAAGTCAGAAGTTTTTTTGAAATAACCGGTTCCAAAGCATCGTAATCATAAGGTAATCCGGGAAGTTCGTATTTGTTCATGAGTTATTATGTTAGATTGTTTAAATCAACCTAACATACAAAATACTTTAAGATCAAAAAAAATTATTTTTCTTCTTCCATTTTAATTGCTTCTGAAACATTGTCTTTAACCCGTTTGATTTTATCCTCCTGTTTAGTTTGCTCTTTATCCGATGAATTATCCTCTGAAACTGTTTTAATATTTTCCGCTTTTTTTTTGTTTTGTTCTTCTTCCATAGTCATTGCTTCAGAAACATTTTTTTTAACTTCTTCCATTTTTTTAACGGCTTTTTTGGCTTTTTGTTCCGCGGCCTTCATTTCTTTCAGATCTTCCGCTTCTTCAACCTTCTTTTGTATCTCTCCTTTACTCTTATGGAATTTGAGTAATGAAAAAACAACCAGACTTCCTACAATAATTCCTACCAGATTAAGCAAATAAATAATCAAATAATAACGCGCTGTTTCAAACGAAAAAATCCCGATATTGATTCCAAGTAAACTTAATGGCGGAACCAGAGAAACAGCAATTGAAACACCGGGTAAAATATCCGAGACTTCTTTTCTTACCCATGCAAAAGTAGCGGCAATTCCGGAAGCCGAAGCAACAATAAAATATAAAATCGCGGTTCTTAAGTCATTAACAAAAATCTGTTCAATCTCACTTGTTCCAAAAATCAAAGTTAAAGCAGCGGAAGCCAGAATAGTTAAAAGCGTAGACTTTAATATGAGCATTAAAGGGCCTTTTACAGCTTTTAATTCCGCAGCTGTAATTCCCAAAGAAATAACCAGAATAGGTGTTAAAATAGGTGTAACCAGCATACCTCCGATTACAATCGGAGCATTTTGTAAAAGCAAACCCGTTGTTACTATAAAAATTGATAAAACAAGCAAAGTATAATAAACAGAGCTTGGCTGGCTCTGTTCAAAAAGTTCATCAATCGTTTTAAATTTAGCATGAGCTTTTATTTTTAGTATTTCGCCTTTCTCAGCTATTTTATGCTTTTTTTCCTGTTTTTCTTTATCGTAAAATTCAGGATACTGATTATCATTCATTTAGAAATAATTATTGTTAATTCTTTATATAATAGCACAAATAAGCCAAAAAGTCACGAATTAAATAACCAATTAACGCTTCCAGAGTTTACGTGTAATTCTGTCCAGAACCATAGCTAAAAGTACAATACCCAAGCCGCTTGCTATCCCCTGCCCCACTTTTAACCTCATAATGCCCCGCAATACTTCCTGTCCCAATCCTTCGGCACCGATCATTGAAGCAACAACAACCATTGAAAGTGAGAGCATTATGGCCTGATTTATACCCATCATTATAGAAGGCATTGCCAACGGAATTTCAACTTTTGTCAAAAACTGCCATGGAGACGCTCCAAAAGCATGTGCGGCCTCTTTAAGTTCTTTTGAAACCTGTTCGATACCAAGGCTGGTTAATCTTACAGCCGGAGGGGTGGCAAATATAAAAGTAGATACAATCCCCGGAACATTTCCGATTGAAAAAAACAATACAGCCGGAATTAAATAAACAAACAAAGGCATGGTCTGCATAAAATCAAGAATCGGATCGAGTATATGCATCGCCACCTTATTATGAGCTTTTAAAATTCCCAAAGGAACACCTATTATTAAAGAAAAGAATGTTGCTGTAAGCACTAAAGAAAGAGTCACCATCGTCTCGGGCCAATAGCCCATCATACCTATAACAATTAAAGCCAAACCAACAAAAACAGCCAATCTTATTTTGCCTAAAAAATAACCGGCAACAGTTAAAATTAATACAATTACAAAATCCGGTACAGAAGTTAAAACAAATTCCAGCGGATTCAAAAGTCCGTTAATCAGAAGTGCTATAAAATCAAATAATAAATCAAAATTTGCATTAAGCCAGTTAATAAATATTTCAGCTCCTTCTTCAATCGGCAGATATGGCAATAAATCAAACATAAATTATTTTTTTAGTATTTTAGCCACTGAATCCTGATCAACTTTTCCAACTAAATTACCTTTATTATCTACAACTTCAACAGGTTTATCCGAAGTCATTAAATACGGGATGGCATCTTTTAAAGGCTGCAAAAGATTAATTGTATTTTTTGTTTCAGGTTTGTTTTTGCCCGTAACTTTTTGCATGATTGTTTCAATTCTGAGTGCCGAAGGCCTGTCTACATCCTGAACAAACTCCTCAACATAGTCGTCAGCGGGATTAAGAAGTATATCTGCGGGTTTATCAACCTGAACAAGTTGTCCCTGAGGATTCAGGATGGCAATCCTATCCCCGAGCCTTATGGCTTCGTTTAAATCATGGGTTACAAATACAGTTGTCATATTCATTTTATTTTGAAGACGCAAAAGTTCTTCCTGCATTTTAACTCTTATTAAAGGGTCCAGTGCACTAAAAGGTTCATCCATTAATAAAACTTCGGGGTCAACCGCCAGAGCCCTTGCAAGTCCCACTCTTTGCTGCATACCGCCGCTCAACGAATCAATCTTTTCTTTCTCCCAGCCTTCAAGACCAACCTGTGTAAGCACTTTTTCGCTTCGCTCTTTTCTCTCCCCGCGTTGAACACCCTGAAGCTCCAATCCGAACTGAACATTTTCCAAAACAGTCCTGTGCGGGAACAAAGCAAAATGCTGAAAAACCATTCCGAAAATTTTACGGCGCAATTCAATTAATTTTTTTGAATTCAAATCGGTTATATCTTTGCCTCTTATATTTATTGAACCTTTGGTTGGTTCATGAAGCCTTGCCAAACAGCGTAAAAGTGTACTTTTACCGCAACCCGAAAGGCCCATAATCACAAATATTTCTCCTTCGTTTACCTCAAAATTTATATCGCGCAGTGCAACCAGATGTTGAGTTTTCTTTTGTATATCAGAACGGGAAGCTCCCTGACTAACCAGATCAAGACTTTTTGCCGGCTTACCGCCGAAAACCTTATAAAGGTTTTTGACACTGATTGTGGGAGCTTTATTCCCGTTCACAATTTATTGAGCTAAATCATTAATACTCTGAAAATCCCGACTCACATAATCGGGAATACCCAATCCAAGCCAGGTCTGCGTAACATTGATACCGGCTATTTCAAGTTTATCTTTATTGCTTTCCCAATAATCCTGATGAGTTGTAGGAAGCCATCCCGCAACATTTACATCAATATCTTTTTGAGAAACAGAGGTATAAACAACGCCCGCATCAAGTTCTTTGATTTCGGTTTCATAACCTAAATCCTGTAAAAGCAATGCAACCACACGGCTTTTTACAGTTGCACCCGGCCACGGCGGTATACCTATAATAATCTTTTCTTTTCCAAGTTCGGCATCTTCCGGGAGCCATGCTGAAACCGCCTCGCTGTTATTCTCAACATATTCCGCGGCAACTTCTTCAGCTTCTTTGTTGTCAACACTGTAACTGTAAATCCAGTCACTCTGAACATCGGAATCCACATTGAAATTCTGCAAAAATTCATAGGCTGCAGGGGCATCGTCAGCAAATCCTTTATAAACAACGCTTGCTATTACATCGGAAGCAACCTGCGCATCCGCCCAGTCAGGCGCATTTTCTTCCAAAAACGCTTTTGTTTGTGAAGGGCTGTTATAAATATTTTGGGGATCATTAAGTTTTCTTATTTCCGCGATTGAAAATATTGCATGAGGTTCCCAAACCGTGGCAACAATAGGTTCATTGTTTTCCACCGCATCCTGCATAGCCGTAAGCATTGCGGCTGAACTGCTTTCCTGAAGATTCCATCCCGCTTCTTCAAGATTATAAGCTTCCATTACTTTGTCCGTATTAATCATAATTCCCGCACCGGGCTCGATACCAACTATATTGTAATCAACCGATGCTCCGAATGACTCCCGTTCCGGTTCCGTATCAGTTGTTGTATCGCCGTTTTCACCATTCTCAGCAGGTGCAGCGCATCCAACCAAAGATACGATCAAAAGAGTCCCAAGCAAATAAAACAGATTTCGCTTAGTAAACATATATATTGAGTTAATAATAAAAAAAATTTCTAACTCATAATAACTTATGATATACACATGTCAAACACGTATATATAATTTGAACTATGAAAAAGATAAAAAAAATCTTTAAACAAGCCGGTATAAATGATGTCGATTTAATCGAAAAAATTGAAGTTGGTTTTTCCAATGATGTTTATTCCGTTGATGATAAATATATTCTGAAAATCTCGAAAGATAAACAATATAGTAATTTTATACGGAAAGATATCAACTATTGCGGGTTATTCGAAGATAAACTTCCCGTTCCAAAGGTTTTATATTCCGGAGAGCTTGATGGAAAAGCATATTTTATTTACAAAAAAATCAAAGGTAATAATCTGTATAATGTTTGGCATCTCAGTGACGAAAACCAACGAAAGGATTATATAAAACAAATTTGTAAAATACTAAAAACAATAAACGCTTATCCGCATGAAACCATGGGCAAAACCTGGGAAGAATTTGTTTATTCGGAAATAATGGATCGTATTGAATCGGCTGAACAGAAAAATCTTCTGAATGACAATTTAATCAATAAAATAAAATCATATCTTGAAAATAATAAACATATACTCAAAACTGAAAAAATTTCATTAATTGACTGGGATTTGCACTTTGATAACTTTATAGTTTCCGATGGCCGAATTGTTGGAAGACTTGATTTTGAACGCGTTATGACGGCGTCACTGGATTATCAAATGGTGTTGGTAAAAAGAATGATTAGAAACCCTAAAAAATATGCTTCTGAAAATGCGGAAAAATTTGTTGAGCCAAAAGACTATATTAATTTGATGCACTGGTATGCAGAATTTTATCCTGAAATGTTTGATTTTCCCGAAATTGAAAAACGTTTAAACCTGTATTCTGTTTTGATGTGCCTGAATGATATTGGGATTTTTGGAGTAGATGAAAAACTCGAAGATGAGATCCTCGAATACTTATAATTTGGCTCCGCACAGCATGGAAAGTCCAAACTATGTGAATCATAGAGTTCATTAATAATTAAATTTTACAAAACCGCATTTATGTATTATTATTATTGTTGTTATTGATAAAACAAATCAATATGAAATTTTTGAAATTTGCATTCATTTTTACATTCACTTTTATTGGCTTAGTAAATGTTTGTAACGCACTAGATCCATTTCCTGACATGCAAGAATCAGGGCAGTATGCAAGTGATGCGGTTTACTATCTGAAAATAAATAAAATAGTTGAGGGGTATCCTGATGGGACTTTTAAACCTGACAATGAAATAAATAGAGCGGAATTTGTGAAAATTGTTCTCGAATCTGCAGATATAAAGCCCGGCGGTTCGAATTGTTTCCCGGATGTTACCGATCAATGGTTTGCTCCTTATGTTTGTAAGGCAAAAGAGGAAAGCCTTATTAAAGGCTACCCTGACGGAACTTTTAAACCCGATCAAAATATTAACTTTGTTGAAGCAAGCAAAATTGTATCCAAAGCTTTTAATTTAGAGATTAATTCTGAATTAAATTCAACTTGGTATGAAAAATATGTTGTTGCGCTTGAAAATAAATACTTCATCCCTCCGACTGTAACAACTTTTGATTATGCAATCACAAGAGCTGACATGGCTTGTATTACAGGGAATATTATGTTTGATGGCACAATTTATCACGATGGAACATGTTACTCAAATACCAATTATATAAAATTGGCTGGATTAAATGATGTTAATACTGATGCTGTAAAAAATAAAATTTTAGATGGAGCAGTACTGGATTTTTACGAAATAAATGGCGATGTGCATGTTTTAGATATTTTTGGCGTTACACATTTATTAGAAGAATCAAGTCCCGAAACTTTCAAAAAAGCATTCAGAGATACATATCAAGATAATCATCAAATATATACAATCCCGGATTATTATTATTCTGCAGAAAATTTGGATGAAAAAATTAAAATTTTCAGACAGTCAGAATTACCTTTTGACTTACCTTCTCTTGAATTTATAAATCAATTCACTACGGTATCTCAATCTCAAAGTTGGTATTTTATCAAAGATAAAGACAATCTATTTGCATCTTGTACTGTTGAGACACCTGAAGGCTTTAAAATGGCTGAGGGTTCTGATCCGGAAAATTTTAAACTTTTAACTCTCGGGGGTCAATTTGTATTATTTACAGACAATAAATATTTATATATGGGATATTTGGATACAGGATATGCTTGTAACTATTACAACATCAACGTGAAAAAAATAGATGAAGTTGACATGAATTCTTTTTACCTTCTGACTCCAGTATATTTTAAAGATAACAAAAATTTATATTTCTTAAATTATGAGCCACAAAAAAATGGAAATACTTTTATGTATTTGAAAACAGGAGACAGTATTACAACTATTCCAGGCATCTCTGATCTTTCGACGTTAAATGCTTTTGTAAGTGAAGAATATATTAATACAAATATCTTTAAAGATAGCTCAAATGTATATCTTTTAAATGCAGATACGATAAGTATTCTTGAAGATGCTGACGCTGAAACATTTGAAATGATTGAACATTTTGATAGTTCATATTTCTTCGATGACAACTATTTAGGTTATTATTTCAAAGATAAAAATTATATTTGGATTATTGGAGATGATAATTCAATCATTGATAAAATTAGTATCTCCGAAAAACCGAATTTTGACTATGAACAATATCTGATTGACCAAAATCAATCATTTTGGAGAGAATTGGGATAGTCACTTTAAAAATTCTTTAGTAACGTTTTTCATACTATCCAAAAATGATATTGCGAATAATTCGCAAATCAGTTATATTTCCGGGTGATATGAATGTTAAAAATAAACTTGCACAATTGGGATACACACTTACAGAACCTCGTTTACAGGTTATAACATCTTTAAATAAAGAAAATAATTTGATATCCGCACGAAAATTGCATAAAAAAATAAAAACCATTAATAGAGCTTCTGTATACCGAACACTTAACTTATTTGAGAAACTGAATTTAGTCAATATTGAAATAATAAAAAAAGAAAAACTCTATTGTCTGGCAAATCACCCTCATCACCACGTTATTTGTCGTGAATGTGGATATACTGAAAAATTTGATTGCGATAAAAATGAATTTAAAAAATTTAATAACTTTACAAACATACACCACCGGTTAACTCTTACCGGTGTTTGCAATAAATGTAACTCATAAAAATGAATAAAAAACTACTCACGGCAACTGTAATAGCGGTTTTAATCGGATCAATTTTTACATTTTTCGGTTGTACATATGAAACAACAACCCAAGATCCTGAAATAAAAGCCGATAATAAAAAAATAAATGTAATGGTTAGTATTTTACCTCAGATTGAATTTGTTGAAAAAATCGGAGGTGAAAAAATAGAAGTTGGTGAAATGATACCTCCGGGATTCAGTCCCGCCACTTATGATCCTTCTCCCGAACAATTAAAAAAATTACAAGATGCTGAAATTTATTTTCGCATAGGACATATACCATTTGAAAAAGCTCAAATGGATAAACTATCGGATCTGAATTCGGAAATGATAGTTGTGGATACTTCTGAAAATGTTCCATTATTACAACTGGCAAGTCACAGTCACGAAGAGCACGACGAGCATGAACATGAAAATGAACACGTTCATGAAGCCGGAACAGATCCCCATATATGGATGTCTCCTAAACTCGTTAAAATACAAGCAAAAAATATTACCGATGCATTAATTTCATTTGAACCTGAATCTGAAAAATATTTTTTAAACAATTACAATAATTTCATTAATGACTTGGATAAACTTGATGATACTTTAAAAGAAACTTTTAAACCGATAAACGGAGAAACAATTCTGGTTTTTCATCCGGCTTTCGGTTATTTGGCTGATGCATATAATTTTGAACAGGAAGCAATAGAAATTGAAGGCAAGGATCCCTCACCTGAGCATTTGAAGAATATTATAGATGAAGCAAAAAAAGATGATATCAAAGTAATTTTCGTACAAAAGCAATTTAGTACTAAAAGTGCACAGGCGATTGCCGACGAAATTCAGGGAGCTGTAGTGCAGATAGATCCACTTGCAAAGGACTATATTGACAATATGAATGAGATAGCTGAGACTATGGTAAATGAACTAAATTAATGAATTCAGTAATAGAAGGTCAAAACATATCATATTCATATAATAAAAAGGTTGATGTTTTATCGGACATTAATTTTAATGTTAATGAAAAAGACTTCATTGGTCTTATAGGGCCCAACGGAGGAGGAAAAAGCACTTTGCTTAAAATAATACTGGGACTTCTAATTCCTGACAAAGGCACAATAAAGGTTTTTAATAAAAAACCTAAATACGCCAGAGATAAAATCGGTTACGTACCTCAATACAGCCGGATAGATTTAAATTACCCGATCAGTGTATGGGAAATTGTTATTAGCGGTTTATTGGGAAGAAAAACAATCGGTTCACATTTCAATAAAAAGGACAAGGCTAAAGTTTCCGAAATACTCGAAACATTAAACCTTAATGATTTAAAAGAAAAATCCGTCGGTGAGCTTTCAGGTGGACAAAGACAACGGGTTTTGGTTGCAAGAGCACTTGTAAGAAATCCGAAATTATTACTTCTTGATGAGCCTACAAATAATGTTGATCGGGAAAGTGGGAGTGATTTATATAAACTCCTGCATAGACTAAATAAAGATATGACAATAATTATAGTTTCTCATGATATTGGGACTGTATCAAAATTTGTAAATAAAATATTTTGTTTAAATAAAAAAATGGTTTGTAATAAGGCAAATAAAATCACCGGTGAATGTTTTAGCTCAGATTTCAAGCATGTTAATCATAAAACCGAATGCATCATAACTTAAATATATGCCCGAAATACTACAATATGAATTTTTTAGAAACGCTCTTATAATAGGTGTTTTAAGTGGTGTTGCCTGTGGTATTATAGGCAGTTTTATTGTAATAAAGAAAATCTCCTTTATTTCGGGAAGTATTGCGCACGCTTCTTTCGGAGGAATTGGTATTGCATACTTTTTAGGGCTTAATCCTGTACTCGGAGCACTTGTTTTTAGTATTCTGTCCGCACTGGGTATCGGATTCATAAACAAAAACAATAAATCTCAGGAAGATGCTTCTATTGGTGCTATATGGGCTATAGGTATGGCTACAGGACTTTTATTTATTTATTTTACTCCTGGTTATGCCGCGGACCTTATGAGTTACCTTTTTGGAAACATTTTACTCTCCACAAATAATGATTTAATTTATATAGCTATACTCAATGTATTTATTATTGTAAGCGTATATTTTTTATTTAAATGGCTTGTTGCAGTAATATTTGATGAAGAATTTGCACAAATCAGCAACATTAAAGTTTATCCGTTGTATCTGTTTTTGTTGGTTTTAATAGCCTTATCGGTTGTGGTGTTAATCAGATCAGTTGGAGTAATCCTTGTAATTGCTTTGCTCACTTTGCCGGCATCCAGTGCACAACTATTAAGTAAAAGATTTAAAAATATTATTTTCATAGCTATTGTTTTAGCAATATTTTCAAATTTATTGGGTATATTCCTTTCATATTATTTAAATCTACCTTCAGGGCCGGTTATTATTTTTACCGCTGCTTTAATTTATATTTTTATTTTAATAACCAAAAGCTTATCAAAAAGAAAATCTTTATTTGTGAAAAAAGTATAAATTTGGCTCTCGGGGCCGGACTCGAACCGGCAACCCTTCGGTTACACTTTACCCTCAAATTTCTTTGAAGTGTGGACTATCTCATCACCATATCCATTTTGATTTAGGTGCCGGGCGCTAGTGAAAGATTATTGTTGGAACTCACTTTCTAGTCTCTGAACCTTCCTATCAACCAATTGTCCCGATAGGCTTGGCTGCGGATTCCCATACCTTGTCGGATTAGGCTCCCCGCAATTCACCCAGTTATCATCGTAATATTTCTATTACGAGCTGCAACTGTTTACAGCCGAATGCTCTACCATTGAGCTACCCGAGAACATTTTATACAAGAATTACTATAATTAAATTAATCCTATTTTTCAACCAAATTTAATCTGAATATTTCTCTTCCAACTATCTGGCCTTTACGTGAATATAAAAGTGAACCCTGTTCAGTTGAGAGATCGGGCCATGGAATAAGGGAATACCCGGCTTTTTCGATCTTTTTTTCAAAAGCTTCAATAAAAAAATTCTTTTTTCGGCCTTTATAATAAGGTAAAGCTAAAATTATATTTGCATCCTGGCGTATATTAACTTTTAAAGCATCCAGAAATCCCAGAATTATATTTTCAACTTCATTGAAATTCTTATAAATTTCTTTATCCGAGGGGAATTTTGATTGAGGAGGCCCCAGATAAACCTCCGACACAACAGCGGCGGGCTGAATCGGGAAATCCAAAGGCTCTATTTTAGCCGCATCTTTAACAAATAAATTATAATCATATGCCACTTTAAAATTTTCTTTTAACCATTCCAGATTGTTCTCGCTGTCTTTAATTGCTTTTTCGCTTATATCGCTACCAATTGCGGTATAGCCCATTAATAAAGCTTCCATCAAAACAGTTCCGCTTCCGCAAAACGCATCATAAACAACACTTGTGGGGTTACCTTCGCACGCCAGATTAATCATAATTTGTGCAAGCTTTGGAGGCAGCATTCCGCTTTTTGAATCGCGAGCCGGCCTTTCGTAATCTCTGAACGAATATTTTTTGAAATTCTGAACAGCTACAGTGTAAGCCGGTAAATATTTTTTGTCGGGAGTCATGATGCAATTCAGATCGGTTTGTTTTTTGTCGAGTTTTTCCTCAAAAATAACAACACTCTTAATGTTTTTATCGGGCTTGTTTAAAAAGCGCGCTCCTTTGCCTTCATCTTTGAGGTTCCTTTTTAAAAATTTTAGAATATTTTTATGATTTTTTAAGAATTCATTGTTAAAGTTATATAAGTTCAAAGAAAATATAACTTTTTTATCATCACGGTTAATCAAGTGTTTTAAGAATTTATTTTTAACATCATCAATACCATCGCAATCATCAAAAATTTTCACAATCTTAACCGTACCGCCGAATATATCTATAACTGAAGGATCCAATTCCTCTTCAAACTCGTTAATCCATATATCCCGGCCTATAACCTCACCATCCGCATTAAAAAAAGACTGAAGCTCGGCAACTGATAATCGCCATTGTCTTCCCAGAATAAAACCGTACTTATGCATATAAAACCGATTACAATTAATAAAAAACAGTTAACAATATTTACTATAACAGGTCTTTTAATAATTGCATCATTAATTTTCGGATATTTTTTCGGATATCTTCATCATTTGTATATTACAAGGGATTCCATCGATATGATCGGTGAAATAAATCATTGCATCGGATCAAATTAATATAGTAAACTTCATCTGCGAAACTAAAGGATTATAATGAAAAAGCACAAACACATACTTGTATTACTTGTAGAAAACGAACCTGGAGTTCTTAATCGTATAAGTTCTCTTATACGAAGACGCAGATTTAATATCGAGAGTATTTCAGCCGGACATACGGCAAAAAAAGGTTTAACAAGAATCACTCTGGTGGTTAATACGGAAAAAACAAACGTGGAACAGGTAATGAAACAACTTTACAAAATAGTGCCAGTAATAAAAATACGCGATGTAACCGATGAAAATATTTTTGCTGCTGAAGTTGTGCTTGCAAAGGTAAAGGCTGACACAAAAAAACGCGCCGATGTACAACAAATTGCGGATCTTTTTAAAGCAAAAATAATTCATGTTGAAAAAGATATGATAATGATGATGGTAGCCGGTGAAGAAGATAAAGTAACTTCTTTTCTTGATATGATAAAACCCTTTGGAATTGTTGAAATGGTACGAACAGGCGTTACGGCAATGAATAAGGATAAAACTTTATAAATTATTAACTTAAAAATACTATGGCAATGTCATTGAATAAGGTTCAGTTAATCGGGAACCTCACACGCGATCCGGAAATGCGTCAAATTCCGGGAGGACAGGTTGTTACATCTTTCGGGCTTGCAACCAATCTGTCATGGACTGATCAGTCGGGCCAAAAACAGGATAAAGCGGAATTCCATAATATTGTCGCATGGAGAAAACTTGCGGAAATTTGCGGACAATACCTTAAAAAAGGAAGCAAATGTTATATTGAAGGAAGACTGCAAACACGCTCATGGGAGGCTGAAGACGGCAGCAAAAAATACAAGACGGAAATAGTTGCCGAAAATATGATTATGCTTGATAAAAAAGGCGAAGTAAGCGGAAGTGCCGCTCCTGCTATGCAAAGTGATCATGCGGGGTTGGATCAGCAAAACCATTCATCACAGGAACAGCAATCCGAACCTGAACCTGAAGCTGCACCTGAATCCTCTTCTGAAACAAAGCAAAAGGAAGATGAAGTAACTGTTGATGATCTGCCTTTTTAAATAAGTAACAAATCGCCCAATATGAAACTTTTTTACGAAAATGATGCTGATATATCGGTACTGGAAGGTAAAAAAACAGCTGTAATAGGCTATGGTTCACAGGGAACAGCTCAGGCATTAATGCTGCATGATTCCGGTATTGATGTTGTTGTAGGTGTTCGCGAAGGCGGAAAATCATGGAAAAACGCCGATGCTGACGGGTTAAAAGTGATGCCAATCGCGGAAGCGGCAAAGGAAGCCGATATTATACACATTTTATTACCCGATGAAGTTCAGGGCAAAGTATATGAAAATGAGATAAAAGAACATGTGATAGCAGGTAAAACTTTATGTTTTTCACATGGATTCAGTATTGTTTATAAACAAATCCGGGCGCCCGAAGGTGTTGATGTAATTATGGTCGCACCTAAATCACCCGGTTCGGAAGAAAGAAAAGCATATCTTGCAGGCGGTGGTGTTCCGGCTCTTATAGCGGTTAAACAAAATGATTCGGGAGGAGCTTTTAATACGGCATTAGCTATGGCAAAAGCTATGCATTTTACAAAAGCCGGAGTACTTGAATGCACATTCGAACAAGAAGTATATGAAGATCTGTTCGGTGAACAGGCTATTCTTTGCGGAGGTGTTACGGAACTCATAAAAAAAGGTTTTGAGGTGCTGGTGGAGGCCGGATATCCGCCTGAAATGGCTTATTTTGAGTGTTTGCACGAATTAAAACTGATAGTTGACCTTATACAGAAAAAAGGAATAGGCGGGATGTATTCGGAAGTATCGAACACAGCTGAATACGGCGGCCAATCGCGGGGAGAAAGAATAATAGATAACAAAGTTAAAGAAAATATGAAAGAATTACTAAAAGAAGTTGAAGACGGAAGTTTCGCGAAAGAATGGATATCGGAATTTAACGGTGGAATGGAAAAACTAAAACAACTAAGGGAAAAAACCGAGAATCATCCTATTGAAACAACAGGTAAAAAAATTCGTGATCTTTTCAATTTTAAATAAAAAATCACTTAACAAAAGTTAACTTGATGTTAACATCTAATGTGCTATATTAATAAACAGTTAAATTGATTTATATGAAAAATTTAATTTCGATTTTAATTTCATTTTCATTACTTATTGTTTTCAACTCTTGTAATCCGGATACGACAGATACGGAAAATCTTGAAACAAATGTTATGCAGGCTAAAACTTACGAAATAGAAGTTGAGGAAGTTGATCAAAAAATTAAAGAAAACAGGAATCTGCATTTGATTGATGTAAGAACACCGCAAGAAAACTCGGAAATAAGAATAAAAGAATCAGAATCAATGGTTCTTGACAATCTTGCCGATACAATAATTAATGATGAAGATATTTCATTTCATGATCAAATAATTGTTTACTGCAGATCCGGAAACAGAAGCAAAAAAGCTTACGATATTTTAACGGGCCTTGGTTACACAAATGTAAAAAGTATGGCCGGCGGCATTAAAGAATGGCAAAATTCAGGTTTTGAAACATGCAGTGAGTTAAATAACACTTGCTAATAAATGTTTAATTATTACAAACCCATAAAAAAATACCTTACTGCATTAATTGTAGTGCTTATTGCACTTATCATTTATTTATGCGCAATGGTTTTTACCGAAGATAACTATGAATGGTTTTTGAATCTTAACAAACCGGCATTTCAGCCTCCTTCATGGATTTTCATGTTGGTATGGGCCATTCTTTACGCATTAATTGCGGTATCAATAATAATTGTGCTTTTTAATAATAAGAAAAAACAAAAGGAAGCGAATTTAGTGCTCTTATTATTCATTATCAATGCTTTTTTTAATGCAATTTTAAGTATTGTTTTGTTCGGATTACATAATATACTTTCTGCCGTATTTATTCTTCCATTATATCTGGCATCAATATTCGTTCTGATTTATTACACATTAAAAGTAAACAGAATAGCGGCATACTTACTTGTTCCATATGCTTTATGGGCTATATACGTAACAATACTGATGGTTACGGTTGTTCTCATTAATTAGTCTTTTCTTTTCATTGCTTCGTCCTGCTTTTTGAAGTCTTTTAACTGTTCCAGTAAATTATCCTGTTCACTTGCGGAAAGCTCCGAACGTTTAATCAGCTTCTGCATTGTTTCAAATTCCGATTCGGTAATTTCACCGTCTTCCATCATTTTAAACATCTCATCTTTTAATGACGCAGGTAATCCGCCGAACTTTTCGTTAACTATTTGCTTCTGAATATCAACCATGTAACCTTCGATCCTGTTCATTAAAAGTTTATATGCTCCTTCATCGATTTTGCCCGATTTAAGCTCATTATCAACAATATCCTTTAATCTGTACAATTCGGCTTCGCATCTTTTCGCCTTCATTTTGTATTCACTGTAAGTGTCATCAATCTGATTCATATACTTTGATATGGACTTTTGTTTTCTTTTGGAAGCAAAAGTAAAGCCGGTTGCTGCAATAATTACCGTTATAATTGTTAAAATAATAACAAAGTTGTTCCAAAGCCACTGCAAAACATCAAATGAAGCAGATTCATTATTGCGGTCTTTTATCTTTTTAATTTGTTCATCGGTCAATTCAGAACGATCCGGCCTGGGTTCGGGCTCTTCAAACTCTCCTTCACCGGGCATGATTTCTTCAGGCTTGAAAACAAACTGCACATTGCTGCATCCCCTTCTTTGATCAGTTGTGATTACACAAACTCTGTAGAAATTGTCCCCTACTTCAGGCTCATTATGTATAAATCCCGTTCTATTGGGATTCTCATAAAATTCAATTTCAGGTGTTTCAGGATAAAACAAATTGCTGTCATGAATTGAGTGCAAAATTTTATAATACTCGAAATTAGGCCCATCGTATCTGTTCCAATGCAAACCCACGCGACCGCCTTCTATCTCCTCGGCATCCAAAAATATATCTATTTCGGGGTCATCGGTATAAGGATCGTCGGGTATAAGCGGAATAGGCTCCAAGGGCAAAGGTTCAAATTGAAAAGTTTCCTCCTCTGCGGGTTCATACAATTCAACTTCCAAAGGCTCATCTATTATCAAATCCGGATTAATGGCCAAAGCTGTATTGCCTGATACTATTAAACCCAGTATTAAAATTGATAGTATTTTTTTCATAATTGATTTATTAATATTCAACGCGTCCATTATAATGGTTTAAGCAAATATTGAAACGTAAAATTATGGCTGAAATTACCAAAAACTCTCTGACACTCCCAAAGACCGTTAAAAGTATACACGGATTTATTTACGCAATGTTTTGGTTGTACGTGCCGATTTATCTTACAGAACAGGGTTTCTCGGGGTATCATATTGGGTTATTCATAGGACTTTCAAATTTGATGGCAATAATAAGCACATTGCCTTCGGGTATTGCAAACGACAGAATAAAATCAAAAAAAATAATACTGACAGCTTTAATTTTAAGCATTATTTATTTTACCGGTTTGTTAACCGTAACGAATGCAATTGTTTTGGCAGGCGCATTTATTTGCGGAGGTTTGGGCCGTAATTTATTTGATATTTCCGTTGATTCACTTGCTTTTAAAGTGATTGACAGAAAAAAATCATCAATTCAGATCGGCGGTTATTTGGCTGTTCTTTATTTTGCACAAATAACAGGTTTTATGATTGGAGGAAATGTAATAAATTCATTCGGATTTCCGGCAACTCTTACCGCAATCATTGTATTGCTTTTCTTAACAACAATGATTTCAATTTATTTACCGTTAACACATACTTTTAAGTTTAAATTAATGGAATATAAAAAAGACATTTTTAATAAAGAAGTGTTATTTTTTATGCTTATCGTTTTCCTGTTCAGTTTGCATTTCGGAGCTGAAGCTACATCTTATACTTTATTTTTAAAAACCAATTTAAACCTTAATTTAGGCCAAATAGGATTTTATGTCGGAGGAGCGGTGATTTTCCTTGCATTATCTGCTTTATTTTTCAGCTGGAGAGTTCAAAAAGGATTTGATCCGAAAAAAGTATTTTATATAGGACTTATTATTTCAGGATTGGGTCATATACTTTTTTCAATTCAGGATAATGTAGTGATTTCATTTTTATTAAGATGCTTTCATGAAATCGGAGACGGAGCCATGATTTACAGTATTTTTTACGGGATAGTGAGAATATTTAATATTGAAAGAGTAGGAGGAAATTCCAGCACAATAACTTTAACAAAAATTATGGGGACTTCGTTTGCCGCTTTTATTTTTGGACATTTTGGTGCTGAGTATGGTTATTATCTGCCATTATTTATAACGGGTTTCACGAATTTACTGGCATTTTTATTTTTATTTTACTTCAATAAAAAAGTATTGCCTAAAACGCCGTAAAAATACTACACTGCTTTTGTATTTATAAACGGACGTATTATGCACATCGGTTTAACAGGCTACCTTGCGTGCGGCAAAGGAGAACTTGCAAAAATTCTCCAGGAAAAAGATTTTACTTACATATCACTTTCCGATGTTGTAAGAAGAGAAGCCACAAGCCGGGGACTTGATCATACGCGTGAAAATCTTCAAAAAATCGGCAATGAACTACGTTCAAAACATGGCAGTGCACATTTTTCAGGAGAGGTTCGTAAAGAAATAGAAAAAAATCCGGATAAAAATTATGTAATTGACGGAATAAGAAATCCAATGGAAGCAAAGGAACTTCAGGCTTTACCTGAATTTTATTTTATCGGTATTTCCGCTTCACCTGACACAATAGTCAAAAGAATTTTATCACGTAAACGTGAAGGTGATAAATTAACAAAAAAAGATATTCTTGAAAAATTAGATATAGAAAAAGGCAAAAACCAGCCAAAAGACGGACAACAAGTTGCCAAATGCCTGGAGATGGTTAATTTTTTAATCATAAATGAGGGCACACTTGATGAAATTGAACAAAAAATCGAACACTTTCTGGGAATTATTAAAGGAACAACGCGGCCTACATTTGATGAGGTTTTTATGGGCAATGCGGTTAACTGGGCGCAAAGATCAACCTGTTTAAGAAGAAAAGTCGGCTCGGTTATCGCAAAAGATAACCAACAATTAACGGCGGGTTACAACGGCGCACCTCGCACAATGAAACACTGCGCGGAACTCGGGGGCTGCCTACGGGAAAAACTCGGTATTCCATCGGGCCAGCGCCACGAAATATGCCGCGGTACGCACGCCGAACAAAACGCGATTACCCAGGCTGCCAAATTCGGCATAAACATCGAAGGCGGAACACTTTACTGCAACACACATCCATGCAGTATCTGCACAAAAATGATAATAAACGCGGGCATAAAAAAAGTAGTTTACGACAGCGACTACGATGATAAACTTTCAAAAGAAATGCTCGGCGAACAAACAGCTTTGGAGTTGGTGCGATATGAAGGATTAAGAATTATTTAAAACATGGAAACCTGCTCATCGGGAACTTCTTTCTTCTTTTCACGTACCTGCCGAATTTGTTCCGTTTTTTCAATAAAGTTTTCCGGAATATCATTTAAAAATCGCGAAGGGTTCATCTTGTATTTATCTCCGAAAAAGTTACGTTCATCAGCATGAATAATATGCAGTTCTTCTCCGGCGCGTGTCATGGCAACATAAAAAAGTCTTCTTTCTTCTTCTTCATTTATTTCTTCCTCATTAAACTGATAAGGTGTTAACCCTTCCGAAACTCCGGCAATAAAGACAATAGGGAATTCCAACCCTTTTGATGCATGCATGGTGAGCAAAGTAACCGCATCTTTTGATGCATCATACAGATCTTTATCCCGCATCATTGAAGTTTCGTCAATAAACGCTTTTAACCCTTCAAAAGGAGGCAAATCATCAAACTGCAAACTGAATCCAATGAGTTCAAATACATTATCCTGACGTTTTTTATCTTTATAAATCTCAAAATAAGTAACTTTATGAAGCACAAATTTTATTAAATCCGAGAGCTTGTTTTCGGTTGCGTACTTTCTGAAAGTTTCATGCATTGTAATAAAATCACCCAGTGATTTTTTAAGATCATTTGTTAATGAAAGTGTATCGAGTTCAAGGCACGACTGATAAAAAGGGATGCCATACACTTTTGAATAATTTATTATTTTTTCGATAGTCGTTTCCCCTACTCCTTTTGCGAATTTTTTTATTATACGTTTTATTGAAGTTTCATCATTCGGATCATAAATGCATCTTAAATAACTTAAAATATTTTTAATTTCCGCACGGTCATAAAAAGGAATCGCACCAATTATTTGATACGGGATACCGGCTTTAACAAAGGCATCCTCAATAGCTTTACCCTGCAAATGGGTTCTGTATAAAACCGCAAAATCTTTAAATTTTATTACATCATCTGTGTCTTCAATATTTTTCAGATCTTTTGACTGCCTGGAAATACCGCCCATTTTTAAGTCAATTGTCTGTAAAATATAATCGGTTTCAGCCCTGTCGTTATTTGCTTCAACAATTTTAATTACCGGACCATTACCTTTAATTGAATTTGATTCACTCTGCATTCTTTTTTCATTTTTTTCAATAACCTTGTCCGAAGCTTCAACAATCTGAGAAGTGCTTCTGTAATTTTTATTTAATTTTATTAACTTCACATCATCAAAATCATCACCGAATTGTAAAAAATTTTTAACATTAGCGCCTCTGAAAGCATAAATTGCCTGATCACTATCCCCTATCACACAAATATTTTTATCGCGCGCCGAAAGTAATTTAATTAATTCATATTGTGCTTCATTGGTATCCTGATACTCATCAACCGCTATATATCTAAATGGCAAAGCATTTAAAACTTCCTCGTGTTTTTTTAACAGTTTTACTGTTTTAATAATCAAATCATCAAAATCAATTGCGTTTTTCTCACGCATTGCACCTTCGTAGTTTCTGTATACTTCCTGCAGCTCAGGCGGAGCTTCAAGCGGAGAAACAAATTCATTTTTAAGTTTGGAAATTCTTTTTAAAATATCCGATAAAGGCTTTTTTTTAGCTCCTTTTATTATTTCCTTCATTAATTCCATCTGATCATCCGGATCATAAATTTTAAAATCCTTTTCAATCCCCACTTTAAATGAAAAATTCCTCAAAATCTTTAAACAAAGTGAATGAAAAGTTCCTACAAATGGAATTTCATCTCCTTCAATCAGCTCACTTAAACGTTTATTCATTTCATTAGCCGCTTTTTTTGTGAAAGTTATAAGTAAAATATCCTTGGGATCTATACCTTTTTCTTCAATCATATAAACTGTCCTGTATATTATTGTTCTTGTTTTACCGCTTCCCGGCCCCGCAGCAATAAGCAAAGGGCCGTCAATATTTTCAACGGCATTAAACTGCTCTCCATTTAAAATTTCAGAATAATTGCATTTGAGGTTTTGTTTCATATTTATCATTGTCTTTAAAAATACTGATCACTCCGTATTCACCGTCATAACCCGGTTTTACATATACATTTCCTTCGCGCATTCTTTTTATCCCTTCAACTATAAATAAATCTGTTACTTTTTCAATATCTTTTAACGGCGCCTCCAGTAAGATATAAAGCTCATTGCCTGTTTTGGATATCAAATTCATATATTCATTCATAACTTTTTTTGAATTGACTCCCACTTTAAATACTTCTGAAATAATCTCATATAAAGGTATTGCATATTTATAAGGAAAAGCACGTTTGTTTTCGCCCGCTTTTTTTCGGTCGGCAAGATTTGACACCCTGTTCATTGTTCCTAAAATCAATGCTTTGCCACATTCGGGACATTTATAGTCGTTCGCCTTTGCTTCTTCGGGACCGCAGCTATATTCGCAAACACGATGCCCATCATAATGATATTTTCCTTCTTCCGGAAAAAACTCAATTGTTCCAAGAAATTTTTTATGGTCAGCCTTTTTCAGAGCATCAAACATTGCATCATAATTCAAATCACAATCAAAAACATTTGCTTCCCTTGCAAGTTTTATTGGAGAATGTGCGTCGGAATTTGAAATAAGAGTCACATTATCAAGTTTGGATAATCGCCGGTTCATCGGAGGATCACTCGATAAACCGGTTTCAACCGCAAAAATTTTCGAAGAAAGCTCATCAAAACATTCCTCAATTGAATCAAAACCCGATTTGGAACCGAGCATTGCAAAATGAGGAGTCCATATATGAGCGGGAACCAAATGACATCTGTCACTCACACTTAAACAAATTTCCAATAATTTCTTGCTATCCAGGCCGAGTATGGGTCTTCCATCAGATTTCAAATTTCCTATTTTTTGCAGTTCAGTGTTAATTTTGGATGCTTCTTTTAATGAGGGAGCAAAAACAATATTATGTACTTTTCTGCATTTGTCACCTTTTGAATAAATCGAACTTATTTCAACGGAAAGCATAAATCTAACTTCAGCTCTGCATGAAGCCGGTACTTCGGAATCGATTTCTTCGGTTATTTCATCTTTTAATTTATAAAGGCCCGGCTCTGCTTCTTCTAATTTTTCCGAAAGTTCATAAAACCACTCAGGATGTGTAAAATCACCTGTGCCTATTACCTTTATTCCCTTTATTTGCGCCCATTTATAAAGATTCTCAAGATCCATTTGTTTGCTCGTGGCCCTTGAAAATTTGGAATGTATGTGAAGATCGGCAAAAAAACGCATATTTAAATTTCATAAATATTTATGTGTTCATACTTTAACGGAATTATTCTTTCGGCATCATATTCAAACTCGGTTTCATATAAACTTAAATTGTACATTTTTAATTCTCTGATTGATTTTGCCGTATCATTTGTAAACCACCGGCCCAGTAATACCCTCATAACCATTCCGTGAGCAACTATTAATATGGGATCTTCATCGATTTCCATACATATTTCATTAACAGCTTTTTCGCATCTTTTAAATAGGCCGTTTTTTGACTCGCCCCCCGGTGGCGGCTGACCATGTTGATAAAAATCATAACGATATTTCACCCATTCTTCCACTTTTGCATTAGCACTCCATTCTCCGAAGTTCATCTCTTTTAAATCATCTTTTTCATTCATTGGCAGATTAAGATGCTCGTTTATATATCGGGCCGTTTCTTTTGCTCTTGATAATGGTGAATGAACGATATTTTTTAAACCGAAATTTTTAAAAACAGGGGCCATTTTTTTTATTTCTTCGCGTCCTTCATGGGATAATGGGGTATCAACATCCCCTTGAATTATACCCGTTTTATTAAATTCAGACTGTGCATGACGTAAAAAATAAAGCTTCTTTTTTTCCATAATTTAATAGTTACCGTACATTTTAATATTATCATATATTGTAATTTTATTCGAAATTTAGTATGTTAATCAACCAATAAACTCAAAATATGTCAGAATTAATTGATCGTATTGAAAAAAATGATCAACTCTATCTACAAAGAGCCCGGGAACTGGCCGAACAACATTATGAAGATGCAGATGAAATCGTTCCTGTGAATCTTGAAACAAGAATAATGACCGCCGCCATTTTAAGTAGTCAGTATTTAATTGATTTTAACAGAAAAACCATTGCAAATTTGATTCGTTCATTGTCATTACATATTCCCGAAGATAAATATGACAAACCCCAAATCGAAAACCAGCTGCAGTTTTTTGAAAAAGGAGATATTGATTTATTTGAAATTTTTAAAATCGTACTGCAACAAATAAGCGCACTGAATTTATATGACTATCCTGAAATTATCGCAAAAATTCATGAAATAAATCAATTAATATATGATACTTTAAAAGGTGTTCTTGAAGGAGACTTCAGGGCCGATGCCTTAACTTCTCTTGATGAAATAATTGATGACACAAGAAATGATGAATTTGAAATTGCGGCAAAAAAAATACTTGAGAAAATCACCGAAGAACTTTCATTAATAGCAAAAATTAATAGTGTAAAATTGATTTATACCGATCCCGAACCGAATAATAACAATTTATTATCTTTTGAATATCCAAAAACAAAATCCAATAATACATATTCGGAAAATCCATATAAAAAAGTTGAATGGCAAACTTATGAAGATAAAGATTTAGGAGTGGATTACCTAACTCGACAAACCGAAAAAGGCTGTAAAATGGTGTTCAAATTGTGCTTTGGTGACGATGAATTCGGATATCTGGAATATGAACTCGGAAGTGAAACGGTGCATCCTTTGATTTTTACAAAAAGCGCATGTATGAGCGCAATGGTGGATACATTTTTAAATACACGTCTTCAGAATGAAATAAAAAAATTAATAGCGGCAAAAAAACGTGAAATATTAAAAAAACACGACTTTAGGGAATGGCCGTCAATTTGCAAAGAATTATTAAAATATTTAAGTAAAGTAATAGATAAACCTCTGGCTTTTACATGTAAAAAAAGCCCTTATGAGGATAAATCATATTCTGTTTTGGTGGACGGCGAAGAATCAAATGAAGAAGCGGATTTAATCGATTTTATCAGATACACATTAGACCGGGGCGGAGAAATGCATGACCTGGAGATTGATGCGGGAGACGGCCAATTGAGAATAGGTAGTGTTGTTGTAACGGTAAATGATGAAACAAGAA
>CAYFUK010000004.1:0-15049 GCA_964346325.1 uncultured Candidatus Peribacteria bacterium
ACGGTACCGTAGCATTAAAACAAAGATTCAGAATTACAACCAAGAAGACACTCCGTGTTCCGTGGAAAGGTGCAAAAGCCGAAAGATCTGTACTTGTTAAAGGAAGATACAAAAAAGAGGCAGCGTATCTTACGGTTGCGGGGGGGCTATTCTATAAGCCGGGTCAACGAGGTCGAAAAGCCCCACCGCCGGAGAGACCTCCGCAAAGGCCTCCCGGTAAAAGACCCGCCCCTACAAGAGAGGCAACAGCTCCGGGCGGAGGTGCTGCGACTCCCGAACAGAATGTCCCTGAAACTGAAGGAACAAGCTCTACGGAAATATAAAATTTACAAATAATTCATATAAATAACAAAAATAAAAATGAAATCATTAAAAACAAGAACTCTTTTCTTTTCAATTACAATCCTTGCAGTACTTATTATTATTTTTGGATTGTATTTTGCAGGTACAAGAGCTGTTACAATTGAACTTCAATCAGACAAAGACAGTTACTTTAGAGTTGATAAGCCCGTTGTCGAGCTGTCCGTGACAAATTTAAAAGATGCCGACAATGGCCAAATTACTGTAATGTATGACAATTCAATACTTGATTTAACTGAAACAGATACTTCCGAAGGCGTAACTTACGATACTTTGGGTAACTCGGTTATTTTTGAATTATCAAAAGACTTTATCAATTCAAATCAAACCAAAGCAGCCGAAATGATTTTTGACAGTGAAGGGCAGGGTACGATTGAAATGGAATTCGATACAACAAAAACAATAATCAACAACGATGAAGGTAAAATGGAACTCTTATTAAACAGTACTTATTTTGAAATAGGAGTGGCGCCAAGAGAATCAGCCGAGAATGAAGGAGAATCAACAAGTGCGGATGATCCGAATGAAATCTGATATATACTTTATTAATATTAAAAACAAAAATATGAAAACAAAAAATCTTAAATTAATTCTAAAGCTGATTGCAATACCTTCCATTCTGGTATTCACGGTTTTAAGTGTTAGTGCCGATTACGGATCATATGGAAATCCTCCAAATTCTCCGGAGGCAAACTGTTCAAGATTTCATGATAGTGGATACACCGGCGGAACAGGAGCTCCCGGAAGCGATTTTCCCAACGGCACGCCATTTGCAACATTCAACGGTTATACAGATGCCGAAACAGTTGATGGCAGACCGTTTAATGAAAGACAATTCGCTTATATCGAATTAAGTCATGCAAACGGAAGCGGTGCATTCCCTAAACATAACGGTGTGGATTATCATCCCTGGCAAACACAGCCGATTCCCAAATATAATTTTAATGCACCCCAAGCTACATCATACGAATTTCAGTTCACAAATAATGCATTTGACAGATACTACGTAGGTGTATGGGGATATATGCATAATAACGGTACGGCTGATAAATACCTTGCTGAAGATGTTAAATTAAAACTTACAGGATTCAGTGAAGACACACCGCAAACAACTCACAGACCCAAATACACAATTTCAGCTGACAACACTTGTCCCGAATCTGTTTTTGCCGATGTTGAAATTAGCGGTAACAGAGAATTTACAATGGATTTAAATGAATTTTATGTTTTCAGAGAACCGCCTCAGGGAAGCCAATACCCTTATCAAATAGTTAATATTAATAATAATGCATCTGCGCAACAGAATTTAACAACAACAGGGCTTGGAATTAACAGCAGAGCTGAACTTAGCGGAGGTAAATTCGAATCATCAGAGGTACACTGGGTGGCTGTTTATGCTGAATTCGAAGTAATTCCCGAAAAAGAGGAAGAACCTAAAGAATGCAGAAACTTACAAATTATAACTCCGGACGAAGCTGACGATGGCAAAGCAAATATATCTGATTATCCTACTATTACTGTTGATGAGAACGGATATTCAAGTGAACCGTTAACCATTGCTCTTGATTCCGATCCGGGTGTTGTTGAAAGAATTCAGTTTAAAGCAAATCCTACGGCACGCGGAATTCAATTGAGTGAAACTCCGGACGGACCGCAGGATGGCATGATTTATATTGACGGTGACGAAACTACCGTTTATATGCACGGCCTTCCCGATGAGGGCGAACCCGGAGATACGGAACATATAACTGTTTTTGCACTTGATGATGAAGATAACTTGACGGAAAATTCTTGTGCGGATGCAGTAAAAGTAAAATTGGAAGAAGAAAAAGAAGAACCTGTTTGTGAAGTATTTAATACCGATCCGGGAAGTGCGGGTAGTCAACAGGTTGATATAGGAGTTACCGAAATAGAGCTGGAAGGTCCGCTTGATAGCAACGGAGACCCATACAGACCCGACAATGAAATTCCGAATATAAGATATTGTTACAGTAACGAAGGAGTAACATTTATGCCTGATTCGGGCAATGTTGTTCACCCGGGTGATAATCTTCAGTGCGCCGTAGCGCCCGAAACCGACCCGATGGTTGTTGAAACCACTCAAACGGGAACCATGGACATTGAAGTTGTTGAAGATCCCGATAATTGTAACGACACATTTAAAACCGATTTTGAATACGGAGGAAAATGTTTATTACTTGAATTTGTTCAGGATGAATTCGATATTGAAGAAGAAACCGAATACTGTGTAACTCTTGATGTTGAGGAAGCGGTTGAAGGTTACGACGATCATATTCAATGGGAAATTGAACGAAACGGAGACACTATATTCTCTGAAGACACAACCAACACTCTATGTATTGATCTTGAAGATTATAATTATGACTTTCGGCCGGGTGATATATTGAGTGCGAGAGCGCTTGATATCGATTATGATAATGAAGATTGTGAAGATGAACTGGTAAGCGAGGAACTAATATGTGAAGAACTTGATTTGGATAAAAATACATTTGAAACGGGCCAGGATAACGAAGTTTGTATAGAAGATATTGACCCTGACAACTGGCCTGTAAATTCAACCGGAGTTGAAGCTTCAGCTGATGGAGACGATGCCGTACATCTTGATGTTGATAATGACTGTTTTGTTCTTGAAGAAGATTTTGTTGAAGACGCGGAAGAAATTGAAGTATGGATCGATGGATACGAAGAAGAATGTTCGGCAATACTTCGAAAATTTGTTCGACCGCCTGACTTTAGTAAAAATGTTAAAGATCAGGACGGTGCGGTATTCTCAACAAGGGCAATTGCCAACTTCAGCGACTCATATGTAGATTACAGAATAAAATATGAACATAAAAACAGTGATGAAGATCAGGATGTTGTAATTACCGATACAATCGGTGTTGACGGATACATTCAGGGTTACATTGCAAATCCGGATGATCCTGATTACGAAGACAGACCGGAAGGCGGACGGATTTATTATGATGAAGGTTCGATGGAAGTAAATGTTGAAGGCGAAGGTGGAATTGATGATTGTAATGATCTTGATTCAATCGAAAATGAAATATGTTATACAGGAAGTATTGGTAGCAGCGGCGGTGTATTGATCAGAAACGTTCCCGATAGATCGGAAGTTGAAATTACATACAGAGGAGAAATCGAATCGAAAGTTAATCCCGAAAACTGTTCGGACCCTGATCATCCTTTATGGGAAACAGGTGTGTGCGGTGAATTCTATCCTAATGTTTCGGAATTCGAGGATGATTATCCGCATTACGGAAGAGATAACGCCGAGGTGGTTATTCCTTGTCCTTTCTTTATTATAAGATCGGGCGGTGAAGTGTTTATGGAAAACCCATTCGACTATGGAGTTGATACTCTTGCATGTTCGGAAATCGAAAACGTGCCTAGTCCGTTTGTGGTTCCCGATTATGAACCGCCGCAGGAAACACCTTCAACAGGTGTTCCGGAAGGGCTTGATTTAATTGAAGCATTCGATGACAGATTATGTAATACCGATAAAGCGCAGGAAGTAGGATACGGAGGAGAAAACAGAGCATCATCACTTATTTGTGAGGTTACCCTTAAAACTTCGGACGACCTTACGCAGTCGGCAATCACACAAAATATCGAAAGAAACATTCAGTTATTTGCAAGATACGACAGAGACTTAAATAATCTTCCGGTTGTTAACGGCAGTGATTCATTGCCCGAAAGCACAAGCGATGTATTTGTAAAAGATAACGGAGACCTTACTTTAAGCGGATCATTTAAAGACGGCGCACAAACAATTGTTGTACTTAATAATGATGTAATAATTGACGGAAACATTACATTTGATGATCCTTCACAAATTACTGATCCGAGATCCGTACCTTCGCTTGCTGTTATTGTAATCGGGGGTGACATTATTGTTAAAGATAACGTAACCGAAACAAACGGCGTATTCTTTATTATGGAAAATGAAGAAGGTCAGGGAGGCAAAATGTGTGAAAAGAGCTGTGAAGACGATGAAGCGTTAAGCAGATTCAATGATAATCAGTTCGTACATTTCGGCTCAATCTACGGAGACATCCAGCATTTATTCAAATACAGGACATTCGCAGGTGATCCTTCAAGACTCGAAGCGGCTGTATTAATTAAATTCGATTCCAGAATATTCCTGAATACTCCGCCGCTGTTGAACGAATTGATCAACGTTAGGCAACAAGTGTTCTAGAACGCGAGATGGTGCGCGCGGGATTTTGCGCGGGATTCCAAATCAAACTACCTTATGCAAATTGCTAGCTAAATGCTAGCTTTTTGCGTATGGCACTTTTTTTGCTATAATTCACTTCCCTTATACAAGAACAATTATGGCAAAACAAAACGTGCATTTATTCTTTGGCGAAGACACTTACAGCTCCAATCAAAAGCTTAAATACTGGTATGAACGGTTCGAACAAAAGTATGAAGGCGATACAAATATAGCTGTACTGGAAGGTAAAGGCCTGGATGCAAAAAATCTTGAGAGTGATATTCAATCAGCGCCATTCCTGGCTGATAAACGCCTTGTTATTGTTTATGATTTTCTTGGCAAAGGCGGCAAAGAAGAACAAAAAAAAGTTGCCGAGTTTCTTGAAGAAGGTGTGCCTGATTTTTGTATAGTTGTTTTTTATGAATCAAAACTGCCTGATAAGCGCTCTGCTCTATATAAAAAATTAAATAAAGTGGGACACATTGAGGAATATAAACCTTTAATGGGGCCCGAACTAACAAGATGGATCTCAAAAAAGGCTGAAAAAATAGGGCTTCAACTTAGTTTTGGTCTTGCCGATTACCTGGGCCAGGTTGCGGGCGGTGATTTGTGGAATCTGGACAATGAACTTAACAAACTTAAATTATACTCAAAAACAAATCCAATAACCCGTGAGGTTATTGATGAGCTTGTGCACCCGAACCTTACAACAAACATTTTTAAATTCACTGATTTTATCGCGCAGCGAAATGCAAAAGGTTCAATTGGCACTCTTAATGTTCTGCTCGACAGCGGCGAAGACTTAATGAAGATAATTTTTATGATTGTAAGACATTTCAGAATTCTTATTCAGGTTAAAGATTTGATGGATCGCGGCAATGCAAAGTCCGACATAATCTCAAAAGTTAAAGAGCACCCTTATACCATTTCAACAACAATGCAGCAAAGCCCCAACTTTAGTGCCGGGGCTCTGCGCAGTATTTATGATTCCCTTCTGCAGATTGATATAGGTATTAAAACCGGTAAAATTCGCATGCTGGCAGACGATAAAAAGGAATTAATGCTTGCTCTTGAGAAGTTTGTTTACAGAGTTTGCGGAAACTAGTGCGTTGATAAATACTTATCCTGTTCCCAGCGCGTTACATAAGTTTTATAATCAAACCAGTCGGCTTTGTGAGTTTTATAAATCGAATTAAATGCGTGTTCACCCAGTGCCGCGCGTATAACTCGGTCTTTTGCGAGCTCTTTTGTCGCTTCCCATAAGTTTTGCGGAAGTGTTTCGATTTTAAGTTCTTTCGCCTTTGAATCATCCAGGTGAAAGATGTCTTCGTTTACAGGCTCGGCTGCTTTTAATTCTTTTTCGATTCCATCAAGGCCGGCGGCAAGCATTACAGCGAATGCAAGATAGGGATTGCAGCTCGGGTCCGGATTGCGAAGTTCGGCTCTTGTTGATTTTTCGCGGCCGGGTGTGTAGCGCGGAATCCTTATTAATGCGGAACGGTTTGTATCGCCCCAGGCAATATAAGTGGGAGCCTCATAACCCGGAACAAGGCGCTTATATGAGTTAACAATAGGATTTAAAATAGCAGTCATTGCCTTAATGTGTTTTAACTGACCGGCAATATACTGATGCGCTATTTTTGAAAGTTTATTTGAACTTTTTTCATCGTAGAAAGCGTTGTCTTCGTTTTTAAACAGTGACTGATGAACATGCATTCCGCTTCCGTTTTGGCCCGCTATGGGTTTTGGCATAAAGGTTGCATGCAAACCGTATTTTTGAGCGATTGCTTTAACCGTGTATTTAAGAGTGGCGGCGTTATCAGCCGTTGTTAATGCATCGGAATAACTGAAATTAATCTCGTGTTGACCTTCGGCAACCTCGTGATGCAAAGTTTCAACATCAATATCAAGATCAATCAAAGCGTCTGTTATTTCTTTTCGGATATCAACGGCAAGGTCCGTTGAAAAGTCAAAATAACCCGCTTTATCGTGCGGCAAAGCTTTTATTTCTCCGTCATCTTTGCGAAATAAAAAGAATTCAAGTTCAGGGCCTGTGTAAAAAGTTAAGCCCAGTTTTTGAGCGCGTTCCATTTGTTTTTTAAGGATATATCTCGGATCACCCTCAAACGGTTTACCGTCCGGAGTAAAAACATCGCAGATAAAACGCGCGGTTACTCTTCCGCGTTCGCGTGACCACGGAATTATTGCAAAAGTTGATAAATCGGGCTTTAGGTACATGTCACTTTCGTAGATTCTTGTAAAACCTTCGATAGAAGAACCGTCAAACCAAACATTGTTATCGATTGCATCTTCTATTTTGCTAACAGGCAGTGTAATTGATTTTATAACACCCGTGATATCCGTGAACTGACATTTAAAGTAAGCAACTTCATTTTTTTTAACCAAATCAAGGATTTTTTCTTTTAAAAGTTTAGGATCATCATGAGCGAGTTTTGATAATTTCAGCCGCTCGCCCCGGTAACTCCGTACTTTAATTTTCGGTGCCGTGGTTGGTTCCATAAAAACGGGAATTAAGAATAAACATTATTCAATTTATAAACTTAAGCTAAAATTGCAAGACCTTTATTTTTGGCTTAAACAAGATGTAGGAGCCGCCTTACACTCCCCTTTTTGTTTATCTTTAAATATAATAAAAATCATGCTAACATATGGCTGTCGAAATTTTCTACAACAAATATTAACTTGACCATTATGTTATTAGATGTCCTTAAAAATCTCGGCCTGACTGATAAAGAATCAAAAGTTTATCTTGCCTGCCTGGAACTCGGGTCGGCACCCGTATCTAACATATCAAAAAACGCGAAAATAAACCGGGTAACAACCTACGACATACTTGAAAAGCTCATCCACAAGGGCTTTATAAACTATCTTACAAAAAACAAAATAAAGTACTTCAGCGCTGTAAAACCGGACTCGATTTACAAAATCACAAAGCAAAAAACCGATGACCTGCGCAAAGCACTCCCCGAATTAAAACGCATGCACGGCGAAACTCCACATCCGCGTATCCGATACTTCGAAGGATTAAACGGAATAAAAGCAATTTACGAAGATTCCCTTACAAGCAAATCGAATATTTTAAATTTCGCGAATTCAGAAGAAATAAGAACACACTGGCCCGAATACGACAAAGAATACGTTGAAAAAAGAGCTGCAAAAAAAATCTATTTAAAAGGAATCGCGCCCCTGGACAAAGCCGGCTTAAAAGTGCATTCCGAAAACAAAAAATACTACAGAAACATAAAACTTATACCACGTAACAAATACGGCTTCTCAAACGAAATAAATATTTACGACAACAAAGTTTCAATAATTTCATTCAACGAAGGCCTGATAGGCATGATAATCGAAAGCAAAGAAATAGCGGATACCCAAAGAGTGATTTTTAAGATGGTCTGGGAATTTGCGGAGCAGTTTAGGTAGCCTCCTCATACTTCGCACCCACCTTCAAAATCAAATCCTCACTGAATTGCGGCCCGATAATTTGCATGCCTATTGGCAGGCCTTTTTCGGCTGTAAAACCACATGGCACGTTAACCGCCGGAACGCCCGCTATGTTAACCGGAACCGTTAATGCGTCGGCAAGGTACATTTGTAAGGGATCATCAAGTTTTTCGCCCAGTTTAAAAGCCGGGAACGGTGAAGTAGGGCCTATTAACACATCAACTTTTTTAAATAATTCATTCATTTCATTAATAATAAGCGTTCGGACTTTCTGCGCTTTTTTGTAATAAGCATCATAATATCCGGCGCTTAGTACATAAGTACCCATCATTATTCTGCGCTTAATTTCGTCTCCGAATCCTTCACCGCGACTGTTAAAATAATAATCAATTAAATCTTCACCTTCTTTTTGAGGCTTTGTTCCAAACCGAATACCGTCAAAGCGTGCAAGATTTGCACTTAATTCCGCAGGCATAACAATATAATAAACCGCAATAGCGTATTTTATTGACGGCAGACTTACTTCAACAAGCTCTGCTCCTTTTTCCTGTAGTTTTAAAATGCCTTTTTTAACTGCCTTTGCAACTTCTTCATCTACTTTTTCATCAAAAAATTCTTTTGGCACACCTATTTTAAGGCCTTTAATATCACCTTCAATCAATTTTGAATACTCGGGAACCTTATTCGGCGGTGTTGTTGAATCAAGAGCATCGGTACCTGCTATTTTTTCAAGAACATAGGCCGCGTCTCTAACATTTTTTGTAAAAGGTCCGATTGTATCGAGCGAAGATGCCATTGCCGTTACTCCGCTTCGCGAAACACGTCCGTATGTAACCTTAAGTCCAACTACTCCGCAGAATGAAGCCGGCTGCCTTATTGAGCCTCCGGTATCTGTTCCAAGTGAAAAAAGACATGAATCGGTTGCAACCGCAACCGCGCTGCCGCCCGAGGATCCGCCCGGAACATATTCGGGATTGGCGGGATTTTTAACCGGGCCAAAATAACTGTGCTCCGTTGATGCTCCGCACGCGAATTCATCAAGGTTGGTTTTGCCTATCATTACCGCGCCCGCGTCTTTTAATTTTTGAACCGCTGTTGCATCGTAAGGCGGCACGAAATCTTTAAGCATTTTTGAGCCGCATGTTGTTTTAACACCTTTTGTATTTAATAAATCTTTAATTGCGCATGGAATTCCCTCCAAAACTTCCAAATCATCGCCTTTTGCAATTTTTTCGTCAACTTTATCCGCCTGATTCAAAGCTTCTTCTTGAGTCAGGCTGATTAAAAAATTAAACTTTTCATTCTCGCTTTTGGTGTGGTCAAGGTGAGCCCGGGTTAGCTCCTTGCATGAAAATTCTTTATTTTTTAAACCTTTATGTGCGCTTTGTATTGTTAATTCAGATAAATCCATATTATTTTTTTATTGCGGGTTTAACACGTATCTGATGCCTTTCTTTAGGCAAAGGAGAACATTGCAAAAGCTCATCGCCTTCGCACTTCTTCTGAATTTCATCCGTCTGTGAAACATTTGTTAAACCCGTAACCTGCGATGTTTCTTCAACATTGCTCACATCGGCTTCTTCCAGAATCTTCATATAATCCAAAACATCTCCCAATTGGCCTGAAAATTTTTCAACTTCATCGTCCGAAAGTTTGAGCCTTGCCAGTTTTGCGACATGTTTAACCTGATCTTCAGATATCATTTTAAGTTTATGTTTATTATTAAGAGCAGGTTTAGTATAATAGCGCTGATCTAAAGTTACAATATGCAAATAGATAAAAGTATTCAAAAATTAGCTTTAATTTTCTTTTTTATCCTCGGATCACTGCATATTCTGGCACACCTTATGCTCATAAACGAATATATGCCCGAACTTGCATATCCCGCAAAAAAAATTCTTGAAATACCTTTTATTTTAACCGCCCTCACGTACGGATTTATAAGCTTTAAAATAAGCCTTGTAACAACAGAAAAAAAACACACCATTACAAATATTGTATTTGCTGTTTTAATTATTGCCGTTTTTGGTATACTCATTTACCTTAATTTATTTATTCCTGACCGAATATAATGGAACCAAAAGAATCAGAACAAAAAACAGTTATGGTTTTCGGAACTTTTGATGTTTTTCACGCGGGGCACGAAGACTTTTTAAAACAGGCAAAACAGCTTGGCGACTGTTTAATAGCGGTTATCGCGCGTGATGCAACAGTTAAAAACGTTAAGGGAGAGTATCCCGAACAAACCGAAAGGCAAAGATTAAAAACAGTTAAAGAAACCGGAATTGCCGATAAAGCGGTTCACGGTTATAATGATGATAAATACCGGGTTATAAAAAAATACAAACCTCACGTTATTGCACTTGGATACGATCAGTTTGTATTTACATATCAGCTTCGCAAAATACTTATCGATGAACAGATGGACACCGAAATTATAAGGCTTAAAGCCTATCAACCCGATATTTACAAATCCACTTTAATAAGAATGCAAAATGGCGAAAAAGAAAAAGCCGGCTAAAAAAACTCAAAAAGTTCACAAAACCAAAAAGGCGGAATTTTACGAACCTTTTTTGCGCGCATTACGTCTGAGTTTTGCAAATATCTGGAGAAATAAATTTTTAAGCCTTGCAACTATTGCTGTTATGGCTATTTTGATTTTTATTTTAAATATAATGCTGAGTATAAACATTGTTACACAGCAGGCACTTGAGGATTTAACAAAAAAAGTAGATATAATAGTTTACCTTAAAGAAGATGTTGAGTATTACCAGGTGCAGCAGATGATCAATGAAATGGAGCAATTAAAAGGAATAGTTGATATTCGGTACACTTCAAAATCGGACGCGCTTAATATTGTGTCGGAAACCTATCCTCAAACAGCTGAGATTCTTGAAAGATACACCATACCGAATCCCCTGCCCGCAAGTTTAAGTATTAAAACCGAAAAACCCGAACTTCATATAATGGTTCAGCAGTTTTTGAATCAGGAGAAATACAGGCATTTACTTGCAAACGTTGCCAGCGAATCCGAAGAAAAAAATATGGCAATGGAGGCTGTAAGCAAAAACCTTATAAATTTATCAGATACGACTAACCGGATTTCGTTTTGGATTCTTGCTGTTTTTATCCTGGGCTCCGTATTGATTGTTTCAAATTCAATACAGTTAACAATTTACAACAGACAAAAAGAAATATATATAATGAGGCTTGTTGGTGCCACAAAGCACTTTATAAGGCTGCCTTTTTTGATAGAAGGATTATTTTACGGAATTATCTCAATGCTTCTGGGTAGCGGTTTAATCGCAATAGTCTACTATCAATTACAGGCCACTGATCTTAATATCAACACTTATATCCAAAACATTCCTTTTCTCACCGTCTTCTTTATTGAACTGGGAGCAGTCGCGTTAATTGGTATACTCTGCAGTTTTATTGCCGTTTACCGCTACCTTAAAACACAGTTAATTTTGGATTGATTATGCGAAATCAAAAAATTAAAGGAGTCATAATGAGCAAAAGACCCCTTGGTGAAAAAGATTACGCATTAACCCTTTTAACAGCGGAATCCGGCAAGATTTTTTGTACGGTTAAAGGAGCAAGAGGCATTAAAAGTAAATTTGCCGGCCATATCGACCTGCTTAACGTTTGCGAGTTTGATATATATAAAACTCAAAATTACGCTTTTGTTACAGAATGCAATATAAATAACAGCTTTACCGATTTTGGTGATGATTTAAAAAAATTCTACTACGCCTGCCTGATTTCAAAAATCCTGAACCGCTTTGTCACTGAAAACGAAAACTCCCATGAAATTTTCGATCTCGCAGTTGAAACCCTTGAATCAATCAAAAAATTCAACAAAGAAGAACTCATCTACGAAGCTTTCAAAATCAAAGCATGTCAGATACTCGGCCTAATGCCTCATATCCACGAAATAGGAAACATTGAACTTGAACATCTTAATGAAAACATTAAAAAAATCATATACCAAATGCATCAAGCCGACTACCGCGACATCATAAAAATAAAATTAAACAAAGAGCAGCTTGAAAGGCTAAAAAAAACAACCGAAAAAATGCTTGAACATACTTTTTAATCCATTATTGCAAATTTTAGTACCAGTCCGCACTCAAATGCCTTATTGAATCGCTTTTATTCAGTATGCGGCAATCATGCTTATGAATACTGAGTGAGTTGCCTCTTGTAATAAAAGCCTTTATTGAATGCCCGTACTTCGGTCTGCAGCATTTTGCAAGGCGCACGGGCAGGCCTTTCTCATTGCCGACAATAACGCGGCCCTCCAAATCAACCGGCTTATAAGTTTTTTTGCCTTTTGTTGCGCGCTTTTTTTTAGGCGAAACCTTATGGTATTCGTAAACTTTCCATATTAATTGTGACGGAAGCAAAGTGCCGCTGCCAACAAGCTTAATCAGCTCTTCTCTTTTTTTATAATTTAATGTCCGGCCTGCGTAATTCTTTAAAATTTTAAGTTTTGGGTCAAGTACCGGCTTGTTTATTTCGTTTAACTTTTTATTTATCAGTTCTTTGCCTTTTTTAAAATATTCATCACTTTCAAACCGGTTAAAAAAGCTTTTAATTTTGGCTTTTGCACCGGCCGTCTGCACAAAACCAAGCCATTCAAGTTTGGGTTTGCTGTTTGAGCGGGTTAAAATTTCAACAACATCCCCGTTATTAAGTTTGTCATCAAGCGTAACAATTTTACCGTTTACTTTTGCCATAATACATTTATTACCAACATCGGTATGAACCGAGTAAGCAAAATCAATCGGTGTTGAGCCGGCAGGCAAATCCTTAACATCGCCTCCCGGCGTAAAAACAAAAATTCTGTCTTTAAAAATATCAACTTTTATCTCATTTATCACTTCGTTTTCCTGAGTTAATTTTGCAAGATTTTTAATCCATTCAACCTGCGCCTGCACTAAATTTTTTTGTCCCTTTGATTCTTTATAGAGCCAATGGGAAGCTACACCAAACTCAGCTTCTTCATGCATATTCGAACTTCGGATCTGTATTTCGACAGGTTCTTTGAATGAATGCGGAGCAATTCCAACAACAGTTGTATGAAGGCTCTTGTAACCATTCGGTTTAGGGAATCCTATATAATCCTTGAAACGTCCGGGAATGGGCTTCCATTGATTATGAATGTTTCCGATCAGTTCATATAATTTTGATACTTTTTCATTGCCTTTCTCATCAAATTCCGAGGGAAGAATAATGCGGATTGCAAAAATATCATGAATTTCGTCTATTGAGGTCTTGCCCTTTTTTTTTAATTTTTTATAAATACTGAATGCGTTTTTTAACCTGCCAGATACATTTGCTTCATAACCGTTTTTATCAAGAAATTCTTTAACAGCAGCGGTTATGGTTTCAATTATGTTTTTTTTCTTTTTACCGAGTGTTTTTAATTCTTCCTGAATCGTTTTATATTCTTTCTCTTTTAATTGCTTAAAACATAAATCCTCGAGTATCGATCTTATTCTGTATATACCCAGACGCGATGCAATCGGAACATATATGTCCATTGTTTCTTTTGCAATTTCTTTTTTGCGTTTGACAGACAAAGAATCCAAAGTCTGCAAATTATGCAAACGGTCGGCGAGTTTAATAAGAACAACACGCAAATCCTTTGCCATAACCAAAGACATCTTTCTTAAAGATTCCAGTTCATTATTTTTGGAACCTTTAATTGAACTCATTTTATAATAAGCGGATACCAGATCACCTACCTCTTTACCAAACTTTTCAGTTATTGTTACAGGTTTTAATTCATGCAGTAAAGCAGCTATAATAGTCGGTTCATCAACTTTTTGAGTTGTGAGAATTTTTGCTGTTTCGGTTGCATGAACAATCAAGGTGTCCCCGGATAACCGCTTTTGACCTTTATACTCTTTTTTGGCAAAATTATATGCTTCTTTTATTTGCTCTTCATCGGCGCCAGCATGATATTCACGAATTCTCCTGATTAATGATTGCAATTCTTTTTCCATGTCACAACTATAATGCTCCTTCTTCTATAATCAAGTCAATATCCGATCCTTTGATATCAACAACTTTTACTCCTTCAATAAGGGCTCTACGGTTTACTTCAATATCTTTTATTCTTGCATTCATATTTGAAATAGCGGTCTCGTACATGCCTTTGAGTTTTGTTAAAGCATTATATTCCGCTTTTACCTCTATTTGATTTTGAGAGGTTTGTATAAACTGAATTAATAATTCGTTCGATTCCTTTCCGCGTAAATTTTCAACAGCATTAAAAAAAGTTTCTTCAACTTCGTTCTTTTTTGTTGTTATTTCATTAAATTGTTCTTTTAATTCGTCACGCTTGGTGCTGAGTTCATCATAATCATCCTGTGCTTCTTCAAAAGCAACATTTAATTCACTAAGATGAATTCGTAAAGCATTGGCACGATTAGCCGAAGCATCCAAGAGCTGATGTATATCGGTTCTGAATGCATTCTGCAATCCCGATAAAGTCGCCATATAAGAACTTATTATATCCAGCCGTGCTTTAACGGGTTCGGGTAATCCTGTTGCATAAGTAGCCCGGATTGATGATGAAACTCTTCTTACTTTGGGAATATCTTCTCCTGTTAATATGGCGGTTCCGATTCCCTCTTCCGTTTGTTCCACAACTTCTTCGGTTGGCTTTTCTTCGGCAGGTTCTTCTTCAACAACCTGCTGCTGAACAGGCTCGTCACCACCGATATTCTGAACAAATCCGATTATTTGTTGAGGAAGTCTGAATAAAAATACAGCTGCAATTATAGCGATGACCGCACATCCGCCAATTGCGTATCTGGTTATAATTTTTATTATTTCTTTTTTTTCAGCATCATCAGCAGTTGATAAATCATCAAGGCCCGGCTCTGTTACGGGAACAGGTTCTGTAATTTCAGGTTTTTCCCTTACAGGTTCGGGCGTCGGTTCAGGCGTCGGTTCGGGCGTCGGTTCGGG
>CAYFUK010000004.1:15149-38100 GCA_964346325.1 uncultured Candidatus Peribacteria bacterium
GGCGTCGGTTCGGGCGTCGGTTCGGGAGTCGGTTCGGCTTCGGGAACCTCTGCTTCAGGATTCTTTTCCTCAACTTCAGCAGGTGGTTGGGGTATAGGGGGAGGTGTACCATCTTTGGTCTGTTCATAATCCTGTTTGATTGCATCCTTTAACTGATCCCATCCAACAGGGCCTTTTGGCTGCTGCTCAGTACCTTGCGGAGGGAATGCCGGCTGAGCTTCCTGCTTGGAAGCTCGCGCTTTTTGTTGCTGAGGTTGCTGGGGGTTTTGTTGTGGTTTTGGTTGATCCTGCTTCATTGAATCCGAAGCAAAAGGTTTGCCTTTGTTCGGCCTTGGCTTTTTTCTCCTTTTTTTAGGATTCTTCTTTGGATTTACCTGCCCTGAAGCAGTCTTTTGTTTTTGTTCCGATTGTTTTTTGCCGTCCTGTTCGGGCATATTTAATTATAATAATCTTTTAATTATAGCATGAAATCATTGTTTTTTGAATACCAAACTCTAAAAAGTCACTCCGGAAGCACTTAATCCATAGTACTGCAAAACCGGACCTCCTATTATTAGAGAAATTATAAAGAACACAACAGAAACAGCTATCATTCCCAATAATATTGTTAAAATCGCATTGGTGGAATTAAGCCTTTTAACATTTACCAATGATTTATAAGTAATAATCAAATACCAAATCGAAGCAACCAAAGATAAAACCGAAATAATACTTATTGCCATAATTAAATAACCGTAACCAAGCACTCTGAATAGCTCTCTGAAACTCTTTTTTCCGTTAAACAAATAACTCCCGATAAAATCATAAGCAAAAACCGAAATAATGAAAGCGGCAAAACTTACAAGCGCGGTTATAATCAAATTATTAAGAACCGACGAGTGCATCCCGAATCTGAAATAAACAAAATAATTACCAATATTTGCAGCAACAAGACTCATCAATATAAAAATAATCGCTCCGAGTGAAGCATTTTTACTTACTGCAACACTGTTAATTTTAGCTGCCCGTAGTTTGATTACTTCTATCGCGTTCATAAATTCTTCCCTAAAATCAAACTTTTTTGTATGTGTCATATCATCAAACGTTTTTGCCGCATCCCCCAGATGATTTTTTAATTCATCCTGAAATTCATGTTCATTTTTTTTATGTTCTTCCATAGTTTTTTATTAATAATAATGTCTCCATTTTAATAAATTGGCCAATAAAACTCAACTTTAAGCAATGCAACTATATCAGACCGCCTTCACTTTTGAGCAGTAAGCCGTTAAAATGATTTGCGGCTTTAAAATTATATAATTTAACAAAAACATTGCCATGAATTTCTTTGACGTGAGTTTAATCTCAATTGTGGTAGCTGTAATTGCCCTTATTTATGCGCTTGGGCTAATCGTGCATGTATTAAAGCAGGATACAGGTACACAAAAAATGCAGGATATTGCAAAATCTATTCAGGAAGGTGCTTCTGCATATCTTCACAGACAATCACTTACCGTGCTTGTTTTTGCAGTACTCATATTCGTGATTTTGGCGTATACGATCCCGGCGGGAGACTATAACAACGGAATACTTCTTGCTGTCGGATTCTTTGTGGGTGCCATTTTCAGCGGCCTTGCGGGTTATATCGGTATGAGTGTTTCGGTACGTGCTAATGTAAGAACAGCCCAGGGGGCAAAATCAAGCCTGAAAAAAGGTTTATCTGTTGCATTTCAGGGAGGTGCTGTAACAGGGCTTTCAGTTGTTGGCCTTGCTCTTCTCGGAGTTGCGGGCTTTTATTTTATTTTCAGTGAAGTTCTCGGAATCCCTAAGGGGGACGTTCCCAATTTATTAATCGGATTCGGATTCGGGGCTTCGCTTATTTCATTATTTGCTCGTGTTGGAGGAGGAATTTTTACTAAAGCAGCGGATGTGGGAGCTGACTTGGTAGGAAAAATTGAAAAAGGAATACCTGAAGATGACCCGAGAAACCCGGCTGTAATAGCTGATAACGTTGGTGATAACGTAGGTGACTGCGCGGGTATGGGAGCCGACCTTTTTGAAACTTATGCGGTTACTTTAATTGCGGCAATGATTCTGGCTGCTTCAACCTTAACTACAACACTCGGTGTTTCCGGAATTGAATATCCGCTTGCACTGGGAGCGGTAGCCGTGGTCGCTTCAATAATCGGAACATGGTTCGTAAGGCTTGGTAAAAGAAAAAGAAACATTATGGGAGCTTTATATAAAGGAATGTTAGTAACGGGAATTTTGGCAGCGGGAGGTTTTTACGCGGTTACTTATTATATGATAGGTGATATATGGATCTTTTTTGCAGCTGTTGTTGGTTTATTGGTAACATTATTTATTAATGTTATTACTGAATACTACACTTCAACAGAATACAAACCGGTTAGAAAAATCGCAAAGTCATCTGAAACCGGTGCGGGAACAAATATTATTTCAGGTTTGGCGGTAGGGCTTGAGAGTACTTTTTTGCCTGTCATCTTAATTGTTGTTGCAATAATCGTTGCATACTTTTTAGGAATGGAATCTTCAGCTGAAAACGGAATTTACGGTATAGCAATCGCAGCTGTTGCAATGCTATCTACAACAGGGCTTGTTATTGCAACCGACTCATACGGACCAATCACCGACAATGCAGGCGGAATAGCGGAAATGGCAAATTTGAATAAAAGTGTCAGAAACAAAACCGATGCTCTTGATGCCGTGGGCAATACAACCAAAGCTGTAACAAAAGGTTATGCAATCGGTTCTGCGGCATTAGCCGCTCTTGTTTTATTCCAGGCATACACTGAAGAGCTGGCAAAAGCCGGAGAAGAATATGTTTTCTCCTTGGATAATCACTGGGTACTCGTAGGTTTGTTTATTGGTGGTTTATTGCCTTTTATATTTGCCTCATCTTTAATGGAATCCGTTGGTAAAGCTGCACACGCCGTAGTACTCGAAGTACGAAGACAATTCAGGGAAATCAAAGGAATAATGACAGGAAAAAGAATGCCCGAATATGGAAAAACGGTTGATATAGTTACAAAGGCGGCACTTAAAGAAATGGTATTCCCCGGACTTTTAGCTGTTCTTGCGCCAATACTGGTTGGAGTATTTTTAGGGCCTCTTGCTTTGGGTGGATTACTTGTCGGGGTGATTGTTGTCGGATTCCTGATGGCGATCAGCATGAGCACAGGCGGCGGTGCATGGGACAACGCTAAAAAATATATTGAAGACGGAAATTATGGGGGAAAAGGGTCTGACGCACACAAAGCAGCAGTAGTGGGAGATACGGTTGGAGACCCTTATAAAGATACTGCAGGCCCTGCATTAAACGCGTTGATAAAAGTTATCAACACTATTTCGTTAATTATCGCACCAATTATTGCGGGACTCGTAATTTGGGGGTAATATATTTATCTATGAATAATGAACCGGTACAAAAAGAAGCTAAATTAATCGCTGTTGAGGACGGGCTCGCAGAGTTCGTCTTCAGCCGCGACTTTAATAACGAAGAAGTAAAAGATGGTGAAGTATTCTTTTGGCCTGAAGAACATCTGCCCGAAGGTATAGAAGTAGAAGACGAAGTTTTAATAAGTCTTGATTTTAAAAACAAAGAAGAAAAAACTTATCAAATCAAACAAAAGCAAGAAAAAGAGCTCAAACAGGAAGAAATGAGAAAATTACTTGAAGAATTGGTAAATTAATATATAATACGAGCCTATGGTTTATTTACCATGCGCTCATTTTCAATTTAGCTATGTGTAATAACCTACCGGGGGGATGGCCAAGTGGTTAAGGCAACTGGATTCCGATCTCAAAATTCGAGTTCGATGCGCCGGTGACGCGAGGGTTCGAATCCCTCTCCTCCCGTTGAGCCACATACACATTAAACCCATGCTTGCTTCCGAGACCCTCGCCGGGTAAATCGTAGAAAAGGTTTAATTGTGTATCTGGCTCATTTATTTAACCAGGATATCTTTTGTTCGTCGCATTGTTGCGATAAAAAAATTGGAGCTGAGCCACCTCCGAATAGAACAAAAGACTATCCTGGTCTTTTTTGAAAACCAAAAATCATAGATGCTATTCCCATTGCAGCCCACCTGTGTAATTAACTGCCGAAATCCAGATTGAACCTTTTTCAAACACCAGTTCTTCACCATTCTCATCATAAAACTTCAAAACATCGGATTTTGTTTGTCTTTCCCATGTTCCCGGGTAAACTTTCCCGTTTCTAAATAAATACATATCCCCTGTTCCCTCTGTCTTCATGTATAAACGTCCTTCTTCATCAGTAGGATAATAATTTGTAATCATAATAACTACATTGTTCGGAGCGATCTGTTCACCGTTATTATTATCAATATGAACGGCTCCACCCTGAGATCTTTCGTACACATTATTCTCGGAATTATAATCATATTTAACATGATATTGCGGAAACGGATAATAAATTCTTATAGTCTCAGCTATTTCCGGAATTTGCGAGCCGCTTTGATTATCGGTTGAAATACCGAATTTAAATACCGCATCCTCAAGAGTCTTTTCCAGGTCTCTTTCATCCATTAATTCCCTTAGCTCGGCTAAATTGGTAAATAAGTTATGAGGAGCATAATAAACATAATCACGTGTGAAATATTTTGTGCCGCCTTCAAGTGCAAGCCCATCCAGATCAAAAACATGACCACTATTATAAATAGCGCTTAATCCCATTTCGCTTCCTCCGGCATGTGCCAAAGCACTGTCGAACATTTCAGCCCATCTTACATGATAAGGCCTTGCAGACCGCACAGGCCCGACTTTCTTAGTATTCTGATAAGGATAAAATGCCAAAAATCTTGTTATGCCCCCTTCGGTTTCAGCTTCAATTACCATACTGGCATCAGAAAGCCCTGATTGCTGCCTTCTTGCTTCAGTATGATTTTCAACAATTACCGCTATAACTTGTTCCTCTTTATCTATATCTATTTCCGTACCATCCATTAAGGACTCTTTTTTATCTTCAATAATCGCCACATCTGATTCATCGGGTTCCGTTGGCTCCGTAACCGTGACTTCTTCAAGTTCATTTGAAGGTAAAGAAAAAACCGTAACCCAAACCAAGCTCAATACAATAACTATTAAAGCGATTACTCCTGAAATAATATAAGTGGTAAGCTTTCTTTTCTCCATAAAAGTAATTATTCTTCTTTGTTTTCTCCGCCTTCTTGAGCTTCTTCTTCTTTAGCTTCCCCTTCAGCACCTTCTGCACTTTCGCCTTCAACACCTTCTTCAGATTCCGCTTCTTCGGGCTCTTCTTCAGCTTGCGGAGCGATAACTGTAGCTATTGTTAAACCTTCATCATCAAGAGCCTCAACACCCTCGGGCAATTTTAAATCACCTATATGTATGGAAGAATTAAAATCTTCAAGTACACCTATATCAAATTCAATTTCATGAGGGATACTTTTCGCCATACATTTAACCGTCAGCATATCTCTGTTCTGCATTAATGTTCCTCCGAATTCACGTACGGCTTTTGATTCTCCGGTTGCAACCAATGGTATATCGGTTGTTATTTCTTTATTCAAATCAACAAATTTAAAATCAACATGATGAAATCTTCCTGTAACGGGATGATAGTCAACATCATGTACAAGCACATTTACTTTATCCTTACCATCAATATCAAGCTCCAAAACGGTATTACCGCCTGAATTTTCATAAACTCTGCGGAACGTTTGATAATCAACTGCAATGCTCTTATTTTCTTTGCCCGCTCCATAAAAAATACACGGAATTATTTCCTTTTCACGTAAAAAATGAGCTGAGCCGGGTTCCCTTGTTTTTACTTCTAAAGCTATTGTATCCATATTAAATATTTATCGTTAATTATTAAAATTGCTTGCAAAGTTTAGCGAATATTTAAGCCAAAAGCAAGTGTATCTTTACTAAAATTTTTAAAGCCTGTATCATATTTTTTGTGTAAAATCTAATTTCAAAAATCATGAATAAATTTAAAGACATGTATCAACTTCAAAAACAGGCAAAACAAATAAAGAAAAAACTTCAAAACACGCATATTGAAGCGGAAGTTGAAGGTGTTTTGGTAACAATTGACGGGCAGCAGGATATAGTGGACGTAAAAATTTCTGACGATGAGATGCAGAATAAAAAAAAGCTCGAACAAAACCTTGTAAAAGCTTTAAATAAAGGAATAAAAAGGTCACAGCAATATGGAGCGGAAGAAATGAAAGATGTTATGGGAGATATGGGAATGGGCGGTTTACCGGGAATGCAGTAAAATAACAAAATATGAAAAAACTTATATCACTTTTAATTTCCGGTATTGTTATTGTTGCCGGAATTTACACATACAAAACAATATTTAACCCTGTTGATTCGGAAAACATGGAGTCTTATTCCGTAAATATATCCAAAGGTACAAATGCCAAACAAATTGCATCAATATTAAAAGAAAAAAATCTGATAAAAGATGAAAATACTTTTTATTTATATGTAAGATTAACCGGATCAGCCAAAGACATAATCGCCGGACGTTACGATTTAAACACGCGAATGAATGTTCCGGATATAATTGAGCAAATAACAAAAATAGGCTCTTCAGAAGCAACATTAACTGTACAGGAGGGCCTTACAATAAGCGCTATTGATGATAAGCTCTTAAATTTGGGGGTAATCGATGACGGTGATTTTGAAAAAGCGGTAAAAAACTTTGATAATTATGAGGATTATTGGTTTTTGGATAAATCTGTTCAAAATAAACTTGAATACCCTTTAGAGGGCTTTTTATATCCTGACACATATTTTATCGATACCGTTAATTTTAAATCGGAAAGTTTAATACGGTTAATGCTTGATAATTTTGAACAAAAAGTTGCTGATATTAAAACCGATTTAATAAAAAGTGATCGTACAATTCATGAAATGATAACAATTGCTTCGATTCTTCAGCGCGAAGTACGAACCCCCGAAGATTATGAGATAATTTCAGGAATACTTTGGAAAAGGCTTGATTCAAACTGGCATCTGGGAGCTGATGCAACAATCCTTTATGCAACTAAAAAGAAAGATATAGATGCCGGGGATTTGGATTTCGATTCACCTTATAATACACGTTTGTATGTTGGTATGCCTCCCGGCCCAATTTGCAACCCTGATATTGAACACATTAAAGGCACCTTGTATCCGAAAGCATCGGAATACTGGTATTACCTTACAACTCCGGATACGGGAGAAGTTATTTATGCGCGCAATAATGACGAGCATAATATTAATAAAGCAAAATATCTCTATTAAGTTGCCGGTTCTTCAGTCGCACCCGAATCTTCAATAGTTTCATCTTTATTGTATATTATTGTAAACTGCGTAGATTTTGTAGTTCCGTCAGGTGCCACTGCTTCCACTGTAAATGTGTTTTCTCCCGGATCCAGGTTACCCAATGATTCCTTTGCGTAATATGTCCATGTTGTATTTCCGGCTTCAAAGGCCTTAAGTTCATATCCGCTTACTATTACTTTTTCAGCTCCTTCAACGGAACCTTCAACTCTAACATCTCCGGTATCGTCTTCATTCGATTCCGCGCCATTGTATAAATCAACGGTAGGTGCTGTAAGCGGCGGTAAATCTAACTCTTCCTCGGTTTCTTCCTCATCTAATTCCGAATCTTCTCCCTGAAAATCTACTGTTAATTCAGCTTTCTTACTCTTTAATTCTTCTTCATCAACTGCATAAAATTCATAAGTGTTTATACCGGGATTCAGAGTATCACCTTTGGCAGATACGGCAAAGCTCCATTCAGTGCCTCCGGGAACATACAAATTCAGTTCATAAGTTTCTTCGTTTCCGTCACTTGTAACATCAACCATCATTTTTTCAGTTTCGAATGAAGTTGTTCCTCTTATGGTTAGTGTGTCTTCAGCTGTTTCAAAATCAAGTTTGGAAGGCGTAGTGATTTCAGGTGCCGGTAAATTGCTTTCCGTTTCTTCCGTGTCTTCTTCTGAATCCTCTTCATCGTCAAAATAACTGTCATCCAAAGCATTCGTTTTAATGGAAAAATCAGTGGAGTTATTGTCTTCAGCCATGTTCCACTTATAAAATCCGCTTTCTCTGAAATCATCATCCAATGCCTCAATCACCGAAGGACTCTTTCTGTCCTCATAATCTTTAATATCTTTATCGGTTATTAGGGCCTGCTGCCCTACACCGATCTGAACAGATTCCACTTTGTTAAGGCTTCCGTTCTCATCAACCATTATATCAGCCACTATTGAACCTTTTATAACTCTGATTATTTCCGAATCATCATTCTGCTCAACTTCATAAACAGTTGATATCGTTTGTACAACAGTATGATTTGTACGTATATTAAATTTAACTGGAACTTCCGATTCATCATCATTATTAACCCAGATTGCACCTTCCCTCAAAACTAAATTTATTTCATATGCATTCCCGCTTTTTTTAATATCATGAAAATCAACTTCGGTATCTTCATCAACCCTTATATAGTGATCATCAAATAATTCCACTACAAGCCTTGCACCATTTTGGGTTTTAACGGAATCTCCCTGAAGCAACTTCATCCCGTTATATCCTCTTTCCCATTCCCCCGCTCCCCAGGGTAAAATTTTTGCACTTCCTTTGGCAAGGTACATATAAATGTCACCTTCTTCATCACCCTGATCAAGCGATGTGTATAACTGATATCCGAGTACTACAATAATACCGGCACATATCATAATCAAAAAAGGTAATATATAATCGATTGGTCTTTTTCTTTGACTTCTATGCATCATAATGAATTTGTTTAAAATTAAGACAGGGGTAGTATAAAAACCGCCCGATTAAAAGTAAAGTACATTAATGAATTTAAGAATAAATTTTTTATACAGTTAGAATCCAATATCTTGCTTTATGGCTTGTATATCACGTAATAGACGGGGGTCGGTTTTAATTCTCCGAGAAATTGAATTGAAGGCATGCAAAACTGTTGAATGATTACGGCCACCGAATATTTCGCCTATTTTTTCATATGAATGATCAAGTTCTCTCTTTATAAGATACATACAAATCTGACGCGGCATCATTATTTCTTTTTTTCGAACCTGCCCGATAATATCATCTTTTGAAATATGAAAATAATTTGCCACACTTTCAATTACATGCTGGCTGGTTTTTGCTTTAACATTCGAAATAGCGGAAATCGTATTATGTTGAGTCTGAATTTTATGTTGTTTTTCCAATATATCCGATACAAGTTCAACTGACGGCTGCATATTGTTTAATGTTGAATGTGAAATAACCTGCATAAGAACACCGATCAGATCTCTGTTATTTCTTTCAATATGAAAAGCTATGCACTCAAGAACTTCCGGATCAATAATTATCTGTAAATCATGACATCTTCTTTTTAAAATAGCCAAACGTGTTTCGTAATCGGGGGGCATAATTTCAACTACCGTTCCCATGCCAAAGCGGCCTTTTAATCGTTCTTTGAAACCTTTTAAATCTCTCGGAGGACTGTCCGAAGAAAGAATTAATTGTTTATTGTTATCATAAAGATCGTTAAAAGTATGAAAAAATTCCATCTGACTCATATCTTTATTTTCAAGAAACTGAATATCATCGAGAATAAAACAATCCACACTTCGGTATTTATCTTTAAACTGCTTTGTTCTTCGTTTACTTATAGCCTCGATTATTTCATTTGTGAATTGCTCGGCAGTCATATATATGACCCTTGCATCAGGATTATCTTTTAATATTTCCCTGCCGGTTGCCTGAAGAAGATGAGTTTTCCCGAGCCCTACACCGGAGAATACATATAAAGGATTATAAATTCCTCCCGGCATGTTTGACACTGCCAAACATGCTGCATGAGCAAGACGATTATCCTTGCCTACAATAAAATTATCAAGAGTGTTGTGAATGCTCAATTTTCTGCTTTTCAATCCGTTTTTGCCAACATGAACTTCATTTTTATTTCTTACTTTCCTTATATATTTTTCATCTTTTTCTCCCAATAAAGCTTTTATGTTTACTCGGTGCATTGAATCTTCATTTGCAAGTGAGGAATCAATTTTATATTCAACAGTTTCTATTTGCGGATTGACCTCTTTAACAGCCTGAGTGATTTTTAAATGATATTTATCCAGAATCCATTGTTTTGCAAAGGGAGTCGGTACACCAACAATTATTTTATCGTCAGTACATTCAAGAACGCCTGTGTCGGAAAACCATGTTTTAAACTGAGGTAATTTAATGGTCGGTTTTAATCTGACCAATATATCCCTCCATAAGTCTTTATTAGACATTAATTTTACTCCTTAAAATACTAGCCCAACTCTTGGCCGGGATCCCATATTAACATTGACATGTATTTATACAAGCTTAACTAGATCAATTTTTTTGATCCAATATATTGGATTTATCATTGATTGCTCACTACCATATATAGTTAGACATTCAATTCCAGAAAACAATATATCTGAAAAAGCAATATAGTTTATGCATCAATATTTTTTATGATGCAACTTATTTTATTAAATTTTAATGAAAATTTTATGAAAAAATGTTCAGAATATCGCTATAAGTGACAAGAATAATAAGTCCGATAAGAAGAAAGAATCCCATTGCATGAATAAATGTCTCCCATTTTGCAGGTATTCTTTTGCCTCTGATACCTTCTATCAGCAGAAATAAAAGTCTTCCGCCATCAAGTGCAGGAAAAGGAATTATATTTATCACAGCCAAACTCAATGATAACAGTGCTGTAAATCTTAATAAGGCCAGTAGGCCTTCCTGAACAAATACATGTGTCATCGTTGCTATTCCTACAGGACCTGCTACACCTTCAGGCACAGCTAATTTGCTTGTTATTGATTTAACAAGATCCCCAAGCATATTTACAGTCAGCACTGCCAGACGTCCCGTTTCTTTAAAAGACTGCACAAATGCTCTGTGTACAGGATATTGAATATCGTTAATATTTGTTATTGAAGTTGGAATTTGTGAACCGTATAAACTTAACTGATTATTTTTATAGGAAATCATTGTTGTTATGCCGAATCCCACTTTTCCGTTTTCATTTGGTATTGCTGTTAATTCTAATATTTCACCGTTTCTTCTGATTTTATAAATTAATTCTGTACCAATATTACTCTCTGTAATTTCAACAGCCTGCTGAGGACTGTAAACCTCCTTACCATTTATGGAAATAATAATATCTTCAGCTTCAAACCCGGCTTTAAGAGCGGGACTCTCAGGTAAAACACTGCCAACAACCACTCTTGCTTTCTGTTCAAATTCAACATTAATTTCCAGTTCTTCATATCCTCTTAATATTCGGTAATAAATCAGATTTTCTCTATTTATAACAGACTGATAATCATCAATGGAATATATCTGCTTATCATTCATTGTTATAATCACATCGCCTTTCATCAAACCTGCTTTTGCGGCCTCACTTTCAGGCTCGATATCACTTATAAAAAGCCGGGGAATATTAATGATGCCGTAGATTTCTATTCCATAAGTTTCAAGCTCCCTGGATGAATCAATACTTATATTTTTAAATTCCTTGTTTCTGTAAATTTCAAGTATTATATCCTGTGCCGTAGGTTTTTCTTCAAGGATTCTAAGCTGTTCGTAAGGATTGTAAATTTCTTCACCATTTACGCTTACAATGATATCCCCTTCTTTTAAACCGGCATCAAAAGCAATGCTGTCTTGCAGAACACTCTTTACTCTGACATTATTCTGCAGTTCAATTGTTTCGTCATCGATTGCACCGAAAATATCCTCGGAATTAACCAAAAGCGGCTGTATGCCGATTGAAAACCCGATTGTAAGTAAAAGTATGGCCAGAATAAAATTCATCATCACCCCTGCAACAGCAACAAACATTCTTTTACGAAGCGGCTTGCTCGCAAAACTTTTCGGATTTTTTAATACTTTGGGATCACTTGAATCTTCACCGTACAATCTAACAAAACCACCAAATGGAATCCAGTTGATTGACCAGATTATGCCCTTTTTCTTTTTACCCCATATTCTCGGCGGCAATCCTATGCCAAACTCTTCCACTTTAATTCCCGATCTTCTTGCGGCCCAAAAATGACCGAATTCATGAATCAGAATAATTACGGAAAATATTACAATGAACGCTATTGCCGATAATATAAAATCCATGAATATATAATGATTAAACTGTCATAATATCCTGTTCTTTTTGTTTGGCGAGTTCTTCAATTTCATTATTCGCCTTATCAACCTCATCCTGAAGCATTTTATTGGCATTATGCATTTCATCTTCACTAATCTCTTTGTCTGCTTCCAGTTTTTTGAATGCTTCATGAGCGGTTTGTCTGGCATTCCTAATTGATATTCTTGCATCTTCCGCAAGTTTATGTACATGTTTGGTTAATTCAGATCTTCTTTCTTCGGTTAAAGGCGGAATATTTATCCTAATAAAATTTCCGTCATTAACAGGGTTCAGATTTAAGCCCGCATTCTGAATACCAACTTCAATCTGATTAAGCACGCCTTTATCCCACGGCTGAATCTGAATTGTTTTCGGATCAGGGATAGATATATTTGCCAAAGCTTTTAATGGCTGAGTTGTTCCGTATGCTTCCACTTTCACATCCTCAACCAATGAACTTGTAGCTCTGCCAAGCTGCAATTTTGTATATTCCGCTTTTAAATGATCTATAGCTTTTGCAAATTCATTTTTTGCTTCTTCCAAATAAGGTTTTGTAAGCATAATATTAAAGTTAAGAAATAATTGTCCCGAGCTTTTCTCCCATAACCGCCTTTTTAATGTTTCCTTTTTTATTGAGATTAAAGAGTAAGATTGGCATTCCGCCACCCTGACAAAGAGCCACAGATGCCAAATCCATAAATTTTAAATTCATTGCCATAACTTTTTTATATGATATCTCATCAAATTTTTCGGCATCTTTATCTTTTAGCGGATCAGCAGTATAAACACCGTCAACTTTTGTCGCTTTTAACAATACATCGCAGTTCAATTCAAGAGCTCTTAAAGCCGCGGCCGAATCTGTAGTAAAATAAGGGTTCCCTGTACCGCCGACACAAATCACCATCCGTTCCAAATCAAGATGATGCCGTGCTTTCGGAGGGACATAATTTTCAGCTACCTGCTCAACCCTTAAAGCAGAACATACCCTGCATTCCACTCCTATTTTTTCAAAAGCACTTTTTAAAGCCGATCCATTCATCACTGTTGCCATCATTCCCATATTATCGCTCATTATTCTTTCTATTCCGGTATCTACAAAATCTCTGTATCGCCAAATATTTCCTCCGCCTACAACAATACCTATCTGAACACCCAATTTTTTAACTTCAGCGATTTCTTTTACAAGCTCATTAACTCTTTTGGCATCTATGCCGGAATTATGTTTCCCTTGCAATACTTCGCCGGACAGCTTTAAGAGTATCCGTTTATACTTTACTTTGGCCATTTATTTAAAATGTTAACAAAATATATGTTACCACTATTCCCAAAACAACCCCTATTATAAAAATTGCGGGAATTCTTCTTTCTTCCTCCTGTTCATGTGCGTTTGCAAGGTCAGCCAAAAGATTACTGCTTACAATAACATCTTCATCTTTATTTTTATCAACGACTTCTTCGTAATTATGGTTAGCCACAAGATTAACAAAATTATTAAAACTTACTTTAACTTTAGAAGAAGCTTCAGGTTCGGAATTTAAAGCTTTTGCCTGTTCCATAAAATTATCTGTGTCTTTTTCTTCTATATGCTTTACTTGAAATTCGGTATCTTCTTCTTTTAATGAGATTTCTTTATTACCTTTTAATTTTGATGGTCCATCGATGGATTTTTCTTTTTTTGTTCTAACCATAATAGGTAAAGATTAATTTCCGAATTATTATAACACTTACCAATACAGCTATTCAATAAAAAAAGAGCCTTCGTTATTATTTGAAGACTCTTTTAATTTAATAACAGAGGTTTTGGAGTGTATCGGGTGAAAGATTCAGCAGGCATCTACATCATTCCCATTCCTGGCATCCCCCCACCGGGCATTCCTCCGCCCGGCATTGGCGCTTCTTCTTTCTTTTCATCGGGAATATCAGTTACCGCGCCTTCCATTGTCAGGAAAATGCTGGCGATTGATGTAGCATTTTGCAATGCTGATCTTGTAACTTTAGCAGGATCAATAATTCCTGTTTTTACCATATCGACATATTCGTCATTATCCGCATCGTACCCCTGACCTTCTTCGGTGTTTAACACCTTATCAATAATCACCGCACCATCTTTTCCCGCATTTTCCGCAATTTGTGCAAGTGGTGAGGTCAAAGCTTTCTGAACAATGTGAAAACCCGTTATTTCATCCGTATCACCGGTTTTTTCTTCAAGTGCTTTTGAAGCTTCAAGCAAAGCAACTCCTCCTCCCGGCACTATTCCTTCTTCCACAGCTGCTTTGGTTGCCTGAAGAGCATCTTCAATTCTATGTTTTTTCTCTTTAAGTTCAGTTTCAGTCGCTGCGCCAACTTTTATTACTCCAACTCCGCCGGCAAGCTTTGCCAGGCGTTCCTGAAGCTTTTCTTTATCAAAATCGGAAGTTGTTTTTTCTAAAGTGACTTTGATTTCACTTATTCTCGCATCGATTTCTGGCTGTTCACCTTTGCCTTCAACAATTGTACATTTGTCTTTATCAGCAATTACTTTACTGGCTTCTCCAAGATCACCGATATCGGCTGAATCGAGTTTTAAACCAACTTCTTCACTAATAACCCGTGCGCCTGTAAGCGCGGCTATATCTTTAAGCATTTCTTTTCTGCGGTCACCGAATGCGGGAGCTTTTACGGCAAGCACATTAAATACTCCGCGCAATTTGTTAAGTACAAAAGTTGCAAGAGCTTCACCCTCAACTTCTTCGGCAATAATAACAATATCTTTTTTACCTGCCTGAACAAGTTTTTCAATCAAAGGAAGCACCTCCTGAATACTCGAAATCTTTTTATCGGTAACCAGAATCCGGGGATTTTCCATTTCAGCGATCATTTGTGCCGGATCAGTCACCATATAAGGTGAAATATAACCGTTGTCAAACTGCATACCTTTAACAACTTCTTTTTCCAATCCCATTGTCTGAGATTCTTCAACAGTAATAACACCGTCAGAGCCAACTTCTTCCATCATTTCCGCAATAATTTCTCCAACCTCGGAAGACTGTGCGGAGATTGTTGCAACTTGCGCGATCTTTTCTTTTGAATCGCCAATTTGTTCGGCACTATCCTGAAGTTTTTTAACCACGGCATCGGTTGCTTTACGTAATCCGTTTTTTAATTTCATTGGATTTGCACCGGCCGTAACATTTCGTAAGCCTTCGGCAATCATTGAATGTGCAAGGATTGTTGCCGTTGTAGTACCGTCACCCGCTATATCGTTTGTTTTTGTTGCAACTTCTCTGACTAATTGAGCGCCCATATTTTCATAAGCGTCGGGAAGTTCTATTTCTTTTGCTATTGTCACTCCATCGTTGGTTATAGTCGGAGCGCCGTATTTTTTATCAAGAACCACATTGCGACCTTTTGGTCCGAGTGTAATTCTGACTGCTTTAGCTAATTGAGTTACGCCGCTGAATAAAGCCTGGCGTGCATCATCACTAAATTGAACTTGTTTAGACATGATTATTAATTGGTTAGATTATTATTTTAGAATTGCGAGTACATCCGACTCATTTAAAACAAGCAGATCCTTGCCCTCCACCTCTACTTCTGAAGGTGCATACTTTGTAAATAATACCGTATCACCTTCTTCAACTTCCATTTTAATTCTTTCACCGTCATCGTTCATACGTCCGGGACCCACCGCGATAACTTTACCTTTTTGAGGTTTTTCTTTGCTGGCTGTATCGGGAATAATAATACCTGAAGCAGTTGTTTCCTCTTCAACTGCCTCAACAACTATCCTGTCAGCCGTTGGTTGAATGCTTGCCATTTTTATTAAGGTTAATTATATAAAATTAGCACTCGAAATTATAAAGTGCCAAAATTAAAAATCAAGAGAATTTACATTGAATCTGAATAAAATCTATCAATCCGTTTTCTCATATCATTTATACAACCAAGTACCGCTCCCATAATTAAAGGGGCTCTTTCCATTCTTTCCTCAATCGTAAATGATCTTGAAATATCCAATATTTTTTTTCTGAATTCACTTATTAAAGGAGTTATTTCCCGTAAAATTTCTGCATTTAAATCACTTTTATCAGATCGTTCAAAATTCAGTGCTCCCTTTAAGCTTGTTGAAACATTATTTCTAGATAAATAATCAATATCGGAAATATGTTCTTTTATAACATCGGAAATCATAAAAGTTAAAGCAATCCGCTCGTCATCGTCGGCCTTATCAATAAGATCAAGCGCGTGCTCTCCATACCTTTCGGATAATTCAAACAAACCATTTTCAACCCATTGATAATTAATATGACGTTCACTTCCCATAAAATCAGTTTAAAAAACAGGGAGACATAATAGCCTCCCCGTATCAAAAGTCAATATTATACAATCTTAGTATTCCAGCATTTCATAAGTGATTCTTGCTTCTGACATTTCTCCGAGATACTCATCAAGTTCACCTGACTGATACTTCATTACTCTGGTAATCATTTCAGCCATTTGGCCTCTTGTAAGTTTATCATCGAACTTATCCATATCAAGCGGAATAAAATTATTTTCCGATGCAAGTTCCACAATCGGCCTGAACCACGGATCGCCCTCGATATATTCATATCCCATCCCTATCATCACTATCTTTAAAGCTTCTACGAAATTAATATTTTTAGCCGGTCTGAATGTGCCGTCATTATATCCTTCGACTATATCCGCATCCTGCCCGAAACATACATATTTTGCATACCATTGATCGGCAAAAACATCCGAAAAACAATTCACACTCTGATAAGCTTCGAATTCATTATCATATTTTGATTCAACAACAATTTTTAAAAGCTCGGCACGATTTATATTTTTATCCGGCTTATATGAACCATCTTCATAGCCTTCAACTATTCCGTTGTTATAAACAAACCAGATTGCGTCTTCATATTTGTGTCCGGTAATATCCCTCATCGGTTCATAAGTTACCGGTTCAGGTTCCGGCCCGGAAGTGTCCAGATTAAAAGGTTTGTCGGTCGGAGTTAAAAAAGACTCCCAAATCCATCCTTCCGTACCATCAGTGCGTCTCACTTTATGCCAGCCTTCGGTTGTACCTATAACTTTTACGATTTCACCTCCTGATAAAGTTGTTATTACTTCGGATTCCTGCATGCATGATACTGTTCTTAAATGAACAGCCGAGGTAATTTCCGCATTGAAATTTCTAACAGTCAGGGGTTCTGCGGAACATATATCAGTTGCTGAAACTGTTGGCAAAAATGTTGCCATAAAAATAACTGCCGCAAAAGTTGCTGTGAGCTTTTTCATAAAATATGAGTTAAGTTTATTTAGCGTATTCTTCTTCTCTTGTTTCTCTTATTACATTTACTTTAATCTGTCCCGGATATTGCAAATCGTATTCAATCTTTCTTGTTATATCATGTGACAGTTTTACAGATGCCAAATCATCAACTTCATCAGGATTCACGAATATTCTTACCTCGGTACCCGCCTGAATCGCATAAGCTTTTTTAACTCCTTCAAAATTATTACATACGCTTTCAAGTTCATCCAATCTTTTAATATAATTATCAAGGTTGTCTTTATTAGCACCCGGCCTTGCATTTGCTATTGCATTGGCGGCGGAAACAATCATCGCCTCAATAGATTCAGGAGCCGGATCACCATGATGTGCATCAATACAATGAATGACCTTTTTATCCAAACCGAATTTCTTTGCAATATCACGTCCAATCGCAGCATGATGCCCCTGAACTTCATGGTCCACAGCTTTACCTATATCATGAAGTAAACCTGCGCGTTTACATATATTAACATCGCCGCCGAGTTCACTTGCCAGATTTGCAGCAAGATAAGCAACTTCCATTGAATGTTTCAGTACATTCTGTCCGTAACTTACTCTGAATTTCAACCTTCCCAATAATTTAAGCAAATTAGGGTGCAACCCGGCAACTCCGGCATCAAAAGCAGCTTTTTCACCAAGTTCTTTTATTAATTTGCCGACTTCTTCTTTAACTTTTTCATAAGTTTCTTCAATTCTTGTCGGATGAATTCTGCCGTCTTCAATAAGCCTTTCCAGAGTTATCTTGGCAATATATCTGCGCACAAGATCAAACCCCGAAATAACAATTGAACCCGGAGTATCATCAACAATCACATCAACACCCGTTATTTCTTCAAATGTATTTATATTGCGTCCTTCACGGCCGATTATTCTCCCTTTCATGTCATCTGAAGGCAGACTTACAATTGTTGCGGTTGATTCAACCGTTGTTTCAGCCGCGTATTTTTGAATTGCTTCGGCAATAATAAATTTAGCTTTTTCCGCGGCCTGTTCTTTAACTTCTTTTTCCGTTTTTTTGATTTGTTCAACAAGTATTTCTTTCGTATCTTCCTCCACTTTTTTTAAAAGGATTTCTTTTGCTTCTTCTTTTGACATCTGAGCAACCTTTTCAAGTTCGGCCTCCTGCATCTCCTGAATTTTCTGAACTTCCTCACGCAGTCTTTTGACGGAGGTGACTTTATCTTCAAGTTCCTCTTTCAATTTATCGGCATCTTCTGATTTTTTTTCTAAATTTTGCTCCTTTTCAACAAGACGCTCCTCGATTTTCTGAAGCTGAGCACGTTTTCTCTGCTCTTCTTTTTTTGCTTCATCAAGAACTTTAAAAGCCTCATTTTTGGCTTCAAAAAGAACTTCTTTTGACTTGTTCTGTGAATCTTTTATTAATTGCTGACTTTTTTCAGTTAAATCTTTGTTTTTTTCTTCAACGATTTTTTTTCTGTAAATATAGCCCGCAACTATTCCGCCCGCAGCACCTGCAATCGCAAGGATTATAGTAAGTGTTTCCATAATAATGAGTTAGTGTTATTCCACTGACTCAAGTAATTATTTTCTTTTTGAAATGTTACGCTTTTTAAAGCACTTTATGTGCTTTTATCATTTATATCTTAATGTGTTTCAGTAATTCAAAAATAATATAATGTTTAAAATTCCTCTAAATAAAGCGATAAATTTCTAATTACTTAAATCAGTTTCCATTAAATTCTTACAATGCAACTATACTTTAATATTACCCTGTAAGTCAACGGTGTTATTTAAAAAAATTTTAGAAATATTTTAAAAAATTTTAATAATCATTCGATATAGTGCAATTCCACCATCATTAAGTAATTCTATTATGTTTAAAAAAATCCAAATATATGCCCTTTTATCAGTATTGATTTTTTATTTGTTTTTTATACAAAGAATATTTGCGCAGGCACCGGCAACTCCTGATCCATCCACATATAATTTTGCGGATATATTAATTAATGAAGTAAGTTTTAAAAATAAAGAACATGACTGGATCGAACTTTTTGTGACTAAAAGCGGAACATTAAAAGGTTTAAAGGTATTTGATGACAGTAATTTTATTAAAGTGGACCGGGACATAACCGTTAATAAAGATGATTATATTTTGATTTATTTTAAAGCGGACGATGAGTTGATAGGTTACAATGAAGATATTTTAATAATACAGGATACAAAAAGCGGACTTACCGGAACCACTGAGCAGGTTGTATTAAAGAATGCAGAAGATAATATCGTTGATTTCGTTTGCTGGCGCAACTCAAAGCCTACTTCATCCGAAATTGAAGAATTAAACGAATTGGAAATAAAAATTGAAACCTGTATAGACAGCGAGAAAGTTTCATATTCCGATTCAATTGCAAGAGATAATGAAAATTGGATAATCAGTAACTCCCCCACTCCGGGTGAATTTAATAATATAAAAAAAACTTCGGAACTTCCCGAAATAGATATACCTGAATTTAATTCCACGGAAAAAATTGAAGAAGAAAATGAAATAAAAATCACTGAAAATTTTGATCAAAAAATTTGCTCAAAAGATATCCTTATCAGTGAAATTTTACCGAATCCTATTGGAAGAGACACCGGAAAAGAATGGATCGAACTTAAAAATAGCGGCTCAGAGAAGTGCTCTTTGGAGGGTTGGTACATTGATGATGATATCAAGGGCAGTTCATCTTATTATTTTAAAAAAAATTCCGAAATAATTCCGGATGGATATTTTTTAATACCATCATGGGAGTCAAAAATAAACTTAAATAATAATGAAGATAAAGTCCGACTATTCAAAAAAAATGATGAATTAATGGATGAAATTTATTATGAAAATGCAAAAGAGGATAAAAGTTTTTCAAAAATTGACAATGAATTTTTATGGACTGAAAAAATCACACCATTAACTGAAAATTTATATATTGAAAAAGATAATGATGAAACCGCAGATGATGATAAAAAAGAAAAAGTCACAATTCCAAATGGTGATTTATCTGATTTTATTCAAATTACGGAAATAATGCCTAATCCGGAAGGAACAGATAAAGGTAATGAGTGGATTGAACTTTATAATAATTCCGAAACTGCTGTGAATTTAAATAATTGGCTGCTTGATTCAGGTGAAAATACTAAAACCGAATTCATCTTCCAAAATTTTTTACTAGCCCCATATGAGCACCTCCTCATTAAACAAAGCAGCTTTAAGTTTTCCCTAAAAAACAGCAACGGGGAGGTGCGTCTGCTTGATTTTAATAAAAAAATAATTGATCAGGTTGATTATGAAAAAGCTGAACAGGCAAAATCCTATTCAAAAATGGCAATCATTAATAAAGATGAAACCGAATATATTTGGAATTGGACCGACAAACTAACACCCGGGGGTCAAAATCCCGAAAAAAACAAATTAACTGGCGAAGTATTGCTTTTTGATGAAACCAATTCTGTTTTATCATTAAAAATTAAAGATTCAAAGGATGCAGTGGATTTAAATGTATTAAATGACGGGATTTCAAATTATAAAAATGTATTTTTAAAAGGCACTAAAATCTCAGCCCTTACTTCGGAAAATAAAAATGGTAAAAAAATACTGGATGAATTCGAAGTTCTTGAAACAAAAAATATAAACCGTGAAAATAATAACAGTTTAGACTTTCTTTATTACTTAATACCTTCTTTAATTATAGTTACAGGGATTGTTATAGTACTTTTAAAAAAATATAAAATATTAAAAATCACGGCTTCTTAAGTATTTACAAACATCATTTCTTTAAGGCATAATCTGAACATGGAAACAAAAGATAAAAACATTTGGCGAACAACGGGTTTAATACTTATAGGTATTATAACGGGTTATTTAATAGGAAGATTTTCCTATGTTGAATATTTGCCCACATCACCCGATATACAGAAAAAACAAAAGCCAATCCAGCAAATAAACCCGGATGATGATCCTTTTATCGGATCTGATGCGGCAGCTGTAACCATTGTTGACTTTAGTGACTATCAATGCCCTTTTTGCAGAAATTTTTACATGAATATATTACCTGAACTCAAAAAAAACTATATAAACACAGGGAAAATCAAATATGTATATAGGGATTACCCTTTAAAAATTCACAAAGCAGCGGTTAATGCCGCTATGGCTGCAAATTGTTCAGGTGAACAGGGCAAATATTGGGAAATGCATGGTAAATTATATAAAGACCAGGAAAGCTGGAGTAAATCGGAAAATCCGAATACCAAATTTAAAGAATATGCTGTTGAATTGGGTTTAAATACATATATATTTAATGAATGTTTCGATTCGGAAAAATTCAAACAGGAAATTATCGATGATAAAACCGAAGGGGTAAATTACGGTGTTTTCGGAACACCGACTCTTTTCTTAAATGGAAAAATTTTAAGGGGCGGATACTTCCAAAATTATAATTTATTCGAAGGTTATCTTGAACGGGAATTTAATATCTAATTAATAGCTTTACCTATTAAAGCTGTGATAAAAATCTTAAGCAAATCAAAAAATAAAATAATAATATTGGCTGTTTTAAACGTCCTTTTGATTATATTGGCTTTTTTTGCCGAGGCTCCTTATTTATTTGCTTTATTAACTCTGATAATAGCTTTAGACAGTAAAAATATATTAAAAAAGACCTTTAATAATATTAAAACCCTGCAATTTAAATCCGGTTTATTAAGAGGTCTGGCAGTGATATTATTATATTTTTACGGTTTTGCCTTAACATTGTTCCCTGAACTGTCTGTGGATGTTTCAAGACCTTTTGTATTCATAGGACCGGGAATAATAATACTGATATTGGAATTTTTAAGATTTTATAAAACTAAAATCAAATATGAGAGTATTCTTGATAATCTTGAAGATATAAATGAGGAATATAAATTGGGTGAAACCATCGAAGTTAAGTCGGGTGAATTAATACCGGCTGACGGTGTGATTATCGAAGGTGAAACACTGATTAATGAAAAAACTTTTACGGATGAAGATTCTTTAATTGAAAAAAAGGTGAATCAGGAAGTTTTGGGAGGAACCTTTAATGTGAAAGACAGGATTGTTATTAAAATAACCCAGACCGGGGAGGATGCCGTTGTGAATCAGATTAATAATTTGCTGGATAATCCGGATAATGAGCACAGTAAATCACAAAATATACTTAAAAATACTGAAAATTATTTGGGAATAATATTTTTAATACTATCTATAGGAGTTTTTATTTTATGGTTCAGGCTTACGGGATCGATTTATATATCAATTTTCAGTATGTGCGGTATCTTATTGATTGTTGCTCCTGAAAATTTTTATAATTCAATTGATTTACCTTTGAAATTGGGAATCAAAAAGGCTTCTAAAAAAGGAATTTTTGTGAAAAATTATAAAATTATGGATATTCTCAATAAAATGAACAGAATAATTTTAAAAAAAAGAAAAA
>CAYFUK010000005.1:0-32855 GCA_964346325.1 uncultured Candidatus Peribacteria bacterium
AGTGGCGGAGAGACTGGGATTCGAACCCAGGAGACCCGTAAGGGCCTAACGGTTTTCAAGACCGCCGCATTCGACCGCTCTGCCATCTCTCCGTATTTTGTCTGTATTTCAACGAAAAACAATATATTACATTCTCCCGGGAACTTCAATCCCTAAAACTTGCAGGCCTTCTTTTAAAACGCGTGAAACCGACTTGCATAAGTTGATTCTTGTCTCTTTAAGTTGCGCATTTTCAGCTTGCAAAACAGGCACGGAATTATAAAAACCGTTAAAATGTTTCGCAACCTCGTATAAATAATTGGTGAATAAATTCGGCTTATACTCTTCGGCCGATAATAAAAGATACTCACCGAATTTAGGTAAAAGGCGTGCTACATTAAGCTCATCTTCAAGCGACAAGCCGCCGTTTACTTCATCGCCGTCGGCTTTTTCTATCGCCTGAAACAAATCGATCTGATATTCTTTGGATTTTTCTCCGGTATGCTTTCTTAAAATACTTTCGGCGCGGGCATAAGTATATTGAATATACGGAGCACTGTTGCCTTCGATGGAAAGCATTTTGTCCCAATCAAAAACAATATCCGTTGTGCGGTTTTGCGATAAAATATTATATTTAATCGCGCCTATTGCGATCATTTCAGCCACCTCCTCCTGCTCTTTCTTTTTAAGATCTTTACTTTTTTCCTTAACAATATCACGGGCCTTTGAAAGTCCGTCCGCCAAAACCTCTTCAAGCAAAACCACATTGCCTTTTCGGGTACTCATGGATTTGTCGGGTAAACGCATTCTACCGAATGAAATGTGTTCAAATTTCACCCGGTCGTAACCAAGTTTTTCAGCTGTTTTAAAAAGCTGTTTAAAATGAAGATTCTGAGCACTGTCAACAACATATATGAGCTGATCCGGATTCCAGTTTTGCAAACGGTATTTAATCGCGGCCAGATCCCTTGTTGAATAAAGTGTTGTTCCGTCGGACTTTTGAAGCATATATGGCGGCATATTTTCATCCTCAAATTCAACAATCAAAGCACCGTTTTCACCTTCTTTAAAAACACCTTTCTCTTTGCCTTCCGCAATAATAGTGGCCATTTTGTCATTAAAAAAACTTTCGCCGATATATTCATCAAAATCTACGCCGAGTTTTTTATAGGTTGTTTTTAAATCATTCAGACTAAGTTCTTTAAACCATTCCCAGAGTTCTGTGTTTTCTTTGTCACCCTGTTCCAGTTTTTTAAATTCTTCGCGTGCTTTGTCTTCGATTTCCGGATTTTGTTCGGCTTCATCATGAAATTTCACATATAATTTTAAAAGTTCGGCAACGGGATCTTTTTCTATGTTTTTTTTATCACCCCAATTTTTATAAGCATAAATGAGTTTGCCGAATTGTGTACCCCAATCCCCCAAATGGTTTATTCCAACGGTTTTATAACCAATGGCGCTATAAATATTATAAATAGTCCGCCCGATTATGGTAGATAACAAATGATGCACACCGAGCGGCTTTGCGACATTCGGAGATGAATAGTCGATTACAACTGTTTTATCATTTTTGACAGGTTTTTCAAAAAGTTCTTTTTCTTCGGAAATTTCTTTTATATAAGTTGTCAAAAAATCTTTTGATAGTTTGATATTAATAAAACCCGGCTCAGCCGCATAAATATGACCAATAAATTGTAACGGTTCAATGTTTTCCATTATTTTTTTGGCAATATCCATTGGATTCCGGTTGTGAATTTTTGCCAGTTTTAAAGGTATGCTGCTTGCATAGTCTCCATGTTCGGATGATCTCGGATACTCAACCGCGACTTCTCCGGAGAAATCGGGAAAAACCTTTTGAACAGCGGGTAAAAGCAGTTCACTTACCTTTGTTTTTAAAAAATTATCATTATGATAAATTTCATCTTCACTTATAATTTCTTTTATTTGCTCACCGGATGGTAAATCTTTCAATGCCTCGGGCCGGTCATATGACTCCGACGCGGGCGATCGCGGCTCTTCAGACCCGGGTTCTTCAAGTACCGTTTCTTCTTCCTCGGGAGCCCCTGAAAATTCACTTAATCCCGAAACCGCCAGATCTTTCTCGTTATGCGGCGGAACCAAAACATCAAGTTCAATATCGGAGCCAAAACAATACTTTTGAATCATTGTTGCAAGTTCATTCAGGTTTTCTTTTAACTTCGCGGGCTCAAGTACCCCGAGGTTTTCCACAATGAACACGGTGCTTTCGGTTTCACGGTTGATGTCTCCGCGTTCAAGTTGTTCACTGTTCCATTTTTTTGTAAGAGGGCCGCCTTTATCTTTATAATTAATATCGCGGCCATTGAATGTAAGCTCTATGTCGCCATAGATATGATTCAAACCGAAACAGATAATCGGCAACTGCCATTTAACCATAAAATAATCACGGATTTTTGATAAATTGTCATCAAAAGGGACCTCACGCTGAGCCAAAACGTCTCTTAAAAGTTTTTCCAGATTTGTCTGAAAAGTTTTACCGCTTATATCTTCATAAACATTCTCCCAATTGGTTATACGCGGCATTGATTTTAACTGTGATTTTTTCATTTTATTTCTGACCTGAGCACACATTCCATTGAAAATCTGCTCCAGAGCAACCGTCTTCTTTTGATTATCCACATTCTTTACAAGAATAATTCCAAAACTTAAAGTGGGATAATTCCGCTGAATTTTTTCATCTATGATTAATTTCATTTTGCACGTTTAAAAAAGGCCGAAGCAATTATATACGTTTATCGGATTCGATAAAACCCTTTTTTTATGCATACTTCATGGTAAAATATCAAAAGCTTAATTTATTTATAAATATTATGACAACTCAAATATTTTTATTGGTTCTTCTGATAATACTTTCAGGATTTTTTTCCGGAAGTGAAACAGCAATTATTTCGCTCAGCAATGCAAAAGTTAAAAGCCTCGTGAAAGAGAAAAGAAAAGGAGCGCCCACTCTTGATATTTTAAAAAGGGACCCGCACAAACTGCTTATAACAATTTTAATAGGAAATAATTTGGCGAATATCGGTGCTTCGGTGCTTGCAACCGTTGTATTCACGGAATTATTCGGATCAACCGGTCTGGGAATCGCAACCGGAGTAATGACTTTTTTGGTTTTGGTTTTCGGAGAAATTACACCAAAATCATTTGCAACAAAATATGCGGTTAAAATGTCACTTTTCGTGGCAAAACCTTTATATATCATGCAGATTATTTTTAGTCCGGTGATTTGGATACTAAATAAACTGGTTCGACTATTAATGAATATTATGGATAGCGAATATATAGATGAAGAAGTGAGTGAAGAAGAAATAAAGGCCTTAATCGAGCTTGGAGCTGAAAAAGGAAGCATTGAAAAACGTGAGAAAGAACTACTTAAAAATATTCTTCAGTTTAATGACATAACCGTTGAAGAAGTAATGACACCGCGTGTTTCAATCGACGCTTTGCCGGAAGAGTCCACACTTCAGGAAGCAATTGATTTTGTAATTAAAAAATCACATTCCAGAATTCCGATTTTCAAAGACACAATAGATAATATTGTGGGAATAGTAACAATCAAAGATATTCTGATGTTATCGGAAGAATATAATGACAATAAAAAACTCGGAAACTGCGACCTTAAAAAACCTTTATTTGTACCGGTAAGCAAAAAAATTGATGTTTTGTTTAAAGAATTCCAAAAAGCACGAACTCATATCGCAATTGTAATTGATGAATACGGAGGTACGGCCGGAATAGTTTCGCTTGAAGATCTTCTTGAAGAAATAGTCGGTGAAATAATCGATGAATCCGATATTGAAGAAATCCCCATATCCAAAGTGTCGGATTATGAAATCGAAGCGCATGGAATTACAAAGCTGGAAGATATAAATGATTACCTTGGAATAAATATCAAAGGTCACGAACGGGAGCCTGTTTCGGCCCTTATTCTGGATAAATTAAACAGATTTCCAAAAAACGGAGAGATTATCAAATTTCCGAATGCCAAAATAAAAGTTCTGAAAATTCATGAGAATAAAATCGTAAAAGTAAGCGTGGCAAAAAAAAGAAAAAAATAGCGCCTTTTACCGATAAAATATTCTTTAACTTATGTAAAGGCTAGATAATTGCCCGGTGTAGGCTTTTTTGTTATAATTATCTGATTTGATTAAAAATCAAAAATAAAATCATATAACACAAAAACAAATGAAAACAAATGCCGCAAAAAATAAGCTTCTGTTTTGGCTGGCTACCGCTGCGATCGGTTTACTGCTAATGCTTAGCATTGTTCCGAGCGCAAACGCACAGGGAGAGGAAGACGCGACTCCGCCCGATGACGTTGAAAACCTTGAAATAGAGGTTTATGACGGTGCGGTTATGCTTAGCTGGGACGTAGCAACCGATGACACGGGAGTTGCCGGATATAATATCTATTCCGGACCCGAACCTGTAACGGAAGAAGAAGGCGAATATTCCCACCCTGTAATTGACGCGGGAGATACCATCGAATATTTGGTTGAAGGGCTTCCGAACGGTGAAATCGTATATTTTGCCGTTACGGCTTATGATGAAGCAGGGAACGAAAGTGACAACTACAGTGATGAAGTTTACGGGACACCCGACCCGAGTTTCGGGCCCGCACCCGAACCTGAACATATGGCTGCGGACGAAGAGCCTCCCACGGTAAGTGATGCTCAGGCGGTTGATATGGAAACCGTACAGGTTGAATTTTCGGAAGCGGTTGTTCTGCCTGCTGATGGAGCTGAAGGCTCATTCAGCATCGTAAATAATGCAACCGCGGAACCATTGGAAGTAACAGCTGTTGAGATGGATCCGGATGATGTGGTGGGAGCTACAGTATTATTAACCACGGACACTCAGGAAGCGGGAGCCGAATATATTTTAACCGCAGGTATTCAAATTGAAGATACCGCGGGTAATCCGATTGTAAGCGGAACTTCCGATACCGCTGCATTTATCGGAAGCACAATCGAACCGGGATCTGAACTTACCGAAGATCTTCCCGAAGAGGATTTTGTTGCTCCGGAAGTTGTTTCAGCCGAATCAACAGGTGCCGATGAAATGGAAGTTGTTTTCTCCGAACCCGTTATTCTGGATGCCGACCCTTCACTTAACTTTTTTATAGCTGCAACATCAGATGCAACCGATGTGCTTGAAATCATGAATGTTACACTTGACGAAACAAATACGGTTGCGACAATCGAAACCAGTGATCAACAGGATTACGAATATACGGTTGTTGTAAGCGGTGTTATTGACGAAGCCGGCAACGAACTTGCGGATGAAGACAATGCGATTTTTATGGGTAATCAGGCGGAAGAAGAAGAGCCTCCGGCAGAAGAAGAACCCGCCGAAGAAGAACCTGTAATTGAAGACCCGGGCATGGCTTTAACACCTGAAAACGTACAAAACTTTGTAGCCACTCTGGTTACCGACCTTGTAGTAAAACTTACATGGGATAAACCGGATGATCCTTCAATCATCGATCAGATACTTTACAGAAGTAATGACGGCGGCGAAAACTACGACGCGGGTACTTCGCTTGGAGCTGAACGTGAAGAAGTAGAGGTAACCGGCCTAACAGCCGGAACCGAATATTACTTTAAACTTACAACGATGAATGAAGACGGAGTGGAAAGTGAAGGAATGGTAACTTCAATCATGCTCCCTGAAACAGGAGCGGGAGTGGGACTGTTAGCCGGAGCGGCACTTGGCTTGGCAGCACTACGAAGAAAAAAGAAATAAACAAGTTTCTCGATATGATTCGCGCCGAAAACTGAAGTAATAGGCGCACCTCTGCGAATCTTAGCGACCAAAGGTTCGCAAAGAAAGATCCCAAAAACCCCTGCTGATCAAAGCGGGGGTTTTTGTTCACGCTTACCGGGTCACCCGATTAACCAAAAAAATTTAAAAAAAATTTAAACTTTCTTAATGATTGCAGCGTAAAATTATCCTCAAATGCTAAATGCCACCAAAACCATAACTCTTTTAATTTCGCTGATTCTGATCGGCGGATTTTTAATTGCCGACCTGCCGGGCGATAAGTTGCAGGTTTCGTTTCTTGATGTTGGCCAGGGCGACAGCATTTTTGTTCGAACTCCGGACGATTATTTTATTTTGATTGATGGCGGGCCGTCGATGTCGGTCCTTGAAAAAATAACCGATGTTATGCCGCGTTACAACCGAACAATTGATCTTGTTGTTTTAACGCACCCTCATGCAGATCATGTAAATGGGCTGGTTGAGGTTTTAAGGCGATATGATGTACAAAGGTTGATGCTTGTCGGAACGCCCTCGTGGAATCCATACTATCGAAAACTGCTCGAAGTTGATATACCGATTGTGTATGCCAAAGCCGATCGGGACTATATGGTCGGGAGCCACCTTATTGCGGATATCATATGGCCCGAAAAATCCATGATAGGAAAAGAGATTGAAAATTTAAATAACGCCTCGATTGCGATGCGACTGGTGAGCCGGGATGCTTCTTTTATGCTAACGGGCGATGCTGAAACAGAACGTGAACATGAAATAATTGAATCGGGTTTTGATCTGAGTGCGGATATTTTTAAAGCCGGGCATCATGGCAGCCGTACCGCTTCGAGTAATGAATTTCTGGATAAAGTCGGACCTTCGGTTGTTGTTATTCAAAGCGGCGAAGATAATAATTTCGGACATCCGCATAAAGAAGCCCTGTTAAATTTTATGGAAAAAGGCATTGAAGTGCGACGAAATGATATTGAGGGGAGGGTGGATTTTATTTTCTCTCAATTTTAGCACCCAGCTTTTTTAATTTTCCTTCCAAATCATCATATCCGCGATCAATAAATCCTATGTTGCTGATTTCGGTTTTACCTTTTGCTGCGAGTGCCGCAAGAACCATTGCCGCTCCCGCGCGAATATCCCAGGATGAAATTGGCGCGGCCTCCAATTTATGCGGCCCATGAATAATGGCCTGATGCGGATTCAGAATATCGAATTTAACTCCCATTTTTTCGAGCTCGGCAAGGTAATTAAGGCGGCCGTCAAATAAAGTTTCATGAACCATGCTTTCTCCGGGCGTCATCGTGAGGAGGACGGTAAAAGGCGCCTGAAGATCGGTTGGAAAGCTGGGGAAAACAGCTGTGCGTACTTTGCTTACGTTTTTTAAGCGGCCATGTGGCAAAATCGTAATTGAATCATGTTTGATTTCATATTCTATGCCGGCTTCCCCGAATTTGTTCCAGAGTATATCAAGGTCGTGTGGATTTATACCTCCGATTTTGATACGGCCATTTGTGAGAGCCGCCGCTATTGCGAAAGTCCCGGCTTCAAGATAATCTCCCGTAACTTTGTGATTTGCGCCTTTAAGTTTTTTTACACCTTCTATTTGGAGATCATGTGTTCCTATGCCTTTAATTTTTGCTCCCATTTTATTCAAAAATTTGCAGAGATCCTGAACATGAGGCTCCATTGCCGCCAATCGAATATGAGTTTTACCGTGAGCAAGGGCTGCCGCCATAACAGCGTTTTCCGTCGCGGTTACTGAAATTTCTTTCATTGTAATATCGGCTCCTTTAAGCCCGTTTGACGAAAGACTGATCATACCGTTTACATTGTGCACTTTGGCGCCCAATCCTTCAAGCGCGGAAAGATGCGCATCTACAGGACGCTTACCCAAAATACAACCTCCCGGAAAATCCATTTTCACCTTACCGAAACGCGCAAGCAATGGGCCAAGGAGCAATACCGAAGCGCGCATGTTGCAAACACCTTCCATTGATGCGGATTTGTTTTCGAGTTGACCGGGATCAACTTCAACTGTGCCTTTTTCAAATTTCACCTTACATCCGAGAAATTCAACCAATTGAATCATGGAACGGATATCGGCTATATCAGGCACGTTTTTGATTACGGATTTTTGATCGGTCAGGAGAGCAGCGCATAAAATCGGAAGCGCTGCATTTTTGGAACCGCTTACTTTTACGGTACCTTCGAGTTTTTTTCCTCCATGTACAATATATTTTGCCATAGTGATGATTATTATAGCCGCAACTTAATTTTTTGACAAAGTCAAATAAATCACCGGGTGATTCGGGATTACTCGGTGATCCCACTTTACTTGATAACCCCACCTTGCCAAGTAACTCGACCTTACCAAGTAATTCATATAAAATACAAGCATGCTGAGCAAAATTTTCAGGTCGCAAAAAACAGGTCAGGCTGCGTTTCTGCTTATGGCCGCATCAGGATTAAGTTATGCCGCGGGCCTGGCGCGCGACCGTGTTTTATCAACGACTTTTGGTGCAACCCGCTATACCGATGCTTACAATGCCTCGTTTTTGATTCCGGACCTTTTGTTTAATCTGGTTATTGCAGGGGCCCTGAGTGTGGCTTTCGTACCTGTTTTTACAAGTTATTTTAAGGAAGAAAAGGAAGTTGCGCGTAAAATTGCCAATACGATAATAACATTCGGGTCCCTGCTTTTGGGTGTGCTGGGTATTGTATTTTTCTTTTTTGTACCGCACATAATTACGGGATTTTTTCATCATATCGACCCGGCTGATCATGAATTGATCATCGGAATGACACGTATTTTGCTTGTTTCGCCGATTTTGTTCGCGATAAGCAATGCTCTCGGAAGTATTTTGATTACCCAAAAACACTTTTTGGCATATGCACTTTCGGGCTTTCTTTATAATCTCGGAATCATATTCGGGATTATTATTCTTAACGAACACTTTGGAATTTATGCGGCTGCAATCGGGGCGATAATCGGTTCGTTTTTGCATCTGGCCGTCAGGGTTCTTGATATTTTCAGTGTTAAATATAAATACAGACCGGCTTTGAGTTTAAAGCATGAAGGGGTGAAAAAGATTTTCAAACTGATGATCCCCAAATCAATAAGTCTGGTTGCATGGCAGATTATGCTATGGACTTATACATTTGTCGCTTTTAGCCTGGCGGAAGGTTCGGTTGCGGCTTTTAATTATGCGAGGAATTTGCAGAGTTTTCCGGTTAGTTTGTTCGGGATCGCTTTTGCGACCGCTATTTTTCCTTTTTTATCGGATTATGCTCATCATAAAGACACAAAAAAGTTCAGTTTGGATTTTCAGAGAACGCTTGAAAAAATTTTGTTTTTTGCGGTGCCGGCAGCAATAGGAATGCTGATTATGAACCGCGAAATAATCGAAATTATTTTAAAAGGAGGGGCCTTTGATGAAACAGCGGTTAATTTAACCGGCCTTGTTTTGTTCTTTTTTGCTTTATCGATTCCCGTTGAAAGCGCGGTGCATATTTTCGCACGCGGATATTATGCTTATAAAAACACGGTGACTCCTATGATATTCGCTTTAATAGGTTATGGAACAAATATCGGCTTTTGTATTATTGCCGCAAAATTTATAGGTGTTTCCGCTATCCCGATTGCATTTTTAATAGGCACATCATTACAGTTAATATTGTTAATTTTATTTTTTATTAAAAGAATCAAAGAATTCGATTTGCGAAAATTTATAATAAAATTTTTAAAAATCGGTTTTGCCGCGGGGCTTATGGCACTTGCAGTAATATATATTCCGAGTATAATTTCAACGTCGTTTTTTGTACTCCAGATATTCAGAATTTCAATAGGTGCGTTGATATATCTGGGTGTGGCAATTTTAATTAAAGCTTATGGACAAAAAGAGAAAGTTCGCTAAATATGCCGTTTTTGCAGCCATTGGAATAGTTATAGGCGCCGCTGTAATCGGTTATCCCAAATTCATAGGGTTTGTTGAACGCGTTAAAATCGAACAGGAAAACGACGATGTTATGGAGCAAATAATTGAAGCCGGTATAGTTGAAGACACCATCGGGAGTATTGCGAAAATGGCGGAAGTTGTGATTCTTGAAAACGCATATCTTGAAGTACCGTTTATTTGTCAGGCACCGTTTGAAACGGAAGCAAACTGGGTCCACCACGAAGAAAGCTGCGAGGAAGCTGCTCTGTTACAGGTTAAGTATTATATGGATGATATTAAGGAAGTGGACAAACAAAAAGCAAATGACACAATACTCGACATGATAAGCTGGCAAAAAAACGCTTTTGGTGAACATAAAGATTTATATGCCAATGATATGGTGACTTTTATAAGAGATTATTATTCGATACCCGAAGAAAATATTGCGGTTATTTACGATGCGGATATTATTGATATAAAAAAAGCAATATCAGCCGGCTATCCGGTTATAGTTCCGATAATGGGAAATATTTTGCAAAACCCTTATTATCCTGAGCCCGGTTATCATATGCTCACAGTTACAGGATACACACCTGAAAAAATTATTACCAATGACGTGGGAACAAGAAGGGGAGAAGATTTCAGCTACGATTACGGGATATTCAAAAAGGCCATGGATGCGGCCGGAGGAGATATAATTTACATCAAGAAAAACTGGCAAAACAGTGATGATTTGTGATATAATTATTAGACGTAAAAACCCAGCAATTATGGCCGAAGATAAAAAAATAAACATCAAGAAAATTCTAAAGAAGCACAAAAAAGAAATATCGGGCTTCACAAATAAAAAGTGGAGTATTGCGGTTTTTCTGATAATGGCGGTAATTGCTTATGGTACTCAGAGTTATTTTCATACAAAATTCAATCCGGACACGGCACAGGCGAATACATTACACAGCAGTTCCGAAATCAAAGAAGCTTTTAAAATCAGCAATGAATATAAAATTATAGCAAGCGATTTTGAGAACTTTCATTATATAAACCCGGGTGAAAAAGATGCGCATGTTTTTTCTTTTGCAATTGAATCAAATACCGAAACTCTCGTGCTTAAAGGTTTGCAACTGAATTTGGTCGGCAATGTTGATAGCAGCGAACTGATTGAAGCAAGATTAATGGAGGGGGACCGGGAAATCGCAAATGCAAAAATAAAAGACGGTATTGTTTCGTTTTCAAAATTCACTTCAATACTTCAGTCGGAATCTTCAAAAGAATATAAAGTTAATCTGGATATTACAAACGAGGTTAAATCAGGTGCACGATTCAAATTTCAGATTAAAGATCCATATGCATTGCGACTTTACCTTAACGATGAAATTGATTACTCGCTGGCCGATTATCCAATAAACGGAGGATATGTTTCCGTAGTGGGATTCAGAAAATAACCGCAACTTTGAATTAAAATTGTGTTATTGTAATCCAAGATTGATTATTAACCTTTTTTTTATGAAAAAAACACTGCTTATTCCCGCAATAATAATTGCATTATCAGCGGGACAGGCGGCGCATGCCGCATTTCCGGATGTAAGCGAAAGCACCGATTATGCCGGTTCTATTGAATGGATGAACGAAAACGGTGTTATTCAGGGATATCCCGATGGTACATTTAAACCCGATAAGTGCGTTAACCGCGCCGAATTTTTAAAAATGATGTATTTGAGTTTTGAAGAAAATATTATTGTTGAGGATGGCTTTGCCGGCTCAAATTATTACGATAATTTTTTTAGCGATACTTCAACCGAGCAATGGTACTGGCCTTATGTTGAACAGGCACTGCGTAATAAAGCAATCGAAGGATATCCCGACGGCACTTTTAAACCGGGGCAATGTGTTAACAGGGCGGAAGCGATTAAAATGGCTGTTTTGGGATCCGATATATATGACGAAAATGCGGGAGGTGACAGGCAGGAAATATATATGGACGTAATGCCGGGGACGAATTGGTTTGATGCATATATTTATTCGGCGGTAGACAGAAACGCGGTTGGTAAAGAACATGTTTTTCTTATGAATGAAGGACATTATTTTGACCCGGGCGAATCAATGAGCAGAAAAGAAGTAGCTGAAATGCTATACAGAATGAAAACTTTAACTGACAATAAGGTTTTTGGTTATGTTGACACAATGGAGCCCGAGCCTTTGAATTATTATGTAAGCCCTTCGAATGGCGTAAGCTTTATTATGCCTGAAGGATGGTGGGTTATAAGTGATAATTATTATACAACTGCCGGAGGTTCAAAAGCCGACTATCCAACTATTATAATTAACGGACCAACAGAAGCGGGCGAAGAAACGGTTGCGATTAATCAAAGACAAATGCAATGCCAGGATATACATGCACAGTGCCTTGAAATAAATGAAAACTATAAAATCGGCGCATATGATCCAAGCCTTGAAGCAAGTTATTTATTGAATAAAATTGTGCTTACTTTCAGAGAACCGAATACTGAACCCGGTGAAGCATATAATAATGAAGATTTTAACCTGAGTTTTAATATCCCCGAAGGCTGGTATATGGACAGTGAAGAAATAAATGATGCCGGACCTGTTCTTCAATTAAGATTAACTTTAAAAAACAGTGAGAATTCAGATATAAGTATGACAATCAATACACCACCTATTGAGACCGGTTATGAAAACACAACACTTGAGGAAGGATTCACGGTAAATATTGACGGGCTTACTTTAAGCACAGCGCAATTATTCCGACATACGGAAACAAATCAATTAATGGCGAGGAATTCTTATTATATATATGAAGAAAATTGGCAATCCCATATTGAATTCTTTTTAAGCGGACCTGGAGATATATTTGACACTTATTTGCCCGATTATTACAAATTACTGGAAAGTGTTGAATTCACAAACCGTGGTGAAATAGCTTTTGACAGCTGCGGAAAACCGACCGATTACGCAACCGAAGACTGGTGGACTGCATTTGTTAATAGCTGGGATGATTATTTAACTACGCTTCCCGGCTCTGTTCCGAACCATGAAGCCCTGCGAGAAGATGTTGGCGATTATTGCCTTTCTTTAGATAAATCAATGTTTATTTTTATACCCGACTATTATGAAGATTCATCAGCAAGGGTATTCAAATATGATATTCCGGAGGATGTTGTTGAAATGGCCGAAGCTGACGGTGCATATAATCCAACTGAATTCGGTGCAAGAAACGGCGAGTATATACCGTTAAAAGGAATTCATGATGACTATGGATGCGAGTACACAGCCGGCAATTACTATTATCTGGATAACAGTGTTGATACAAGTATAGCAACAAGCTGTTCAAACTAATAAACAAAGTCTTTTTTATACTGTACGGCCTCGGCAATGTGATCTTTTTTAACCCGGTCACATTGTTCGAGGTCGGCAATAGTTCTTGCCACTTTTAAAATGCTTAAATAGCTGCGCGGTGATATATTGAATTTTTCAATAATTTTTGATAAAAATTCATAGGCCCTTTCCCCGGGTTCGCAGATCTCTTTGAGCTGATTCATTCGGATTTCACTGTTTTTTATGCCGCGCTCTTTTTGAATTTGATATGCTTTGATTACCCGCTTTTGAATTTGTTTTGAAGTATCCGAATTGTTTTTGATACGTATATTCGGCTTTTTTAAACGCGGAACTTCCGTAATTATATCGATACGGTCAAGAATGGGACCCGAAATTTTTTTATAATAATTTTTTATTTGATAGGGAGTACACTGACATTTTTTAAATTCATCACCAAAATATCCGCAGGAACACGGGTTCATGGCAGCTACAAGCTGAAAATCGGCCGGCAGGCGGCGTGTTCGGCCGTGTCTGCCCAGCCTTATTATGCCTTCCTGCAAAGGCTCGCGAAGTTCTTCAAGAATTTTTTTACCGAATTCCGCGAATTCATCCAAAAACAATACGCCTTTATGTGCCAAAGTGGCCTCACCAAGCTGTAAAGGCACTCCTCCGCCTATTAAGGCGGTTGATGCCGTTGAATGATGAACATGCCGGAATTGCGGCATTGTAATCGGTAATTTTTGATTAAGTTTGTTCTGCATAACTGAATAAATCATACTTACATTTATTGAATCTTTTTGATTAAGCGGCGGGAGTATTGATTTGAAAGCTTTGGCAAGCATTGTTTTGCCTGTTCCGGGAGGGCCGGTTAAACAAATATGATGATTCCCGGCCGCAGCGATCTCTAAAGCACGCTTTGGTATCCGGTGACCTTTTATTTCGGAAAAATCAATTTCGGGTTTACTGTATACCGGCTTTTTAAGAACGGGATTAACGGGTTTGATAATTTTTATACCTGCATAATGATTGATCAAATCTTTAATATGTTTACAGGCAAATATCTCAATATTCTCAATCATCGCGGCTTCCTCACGGTTATCAAAAGGAATAAATATTTTTTTGAATCCGCGCTTTAAAGCAAAATGTGTTAAGGGCAGTATACCGGGAATTCTTTTTATGCTTCCGTCCAGCCCGAGTTCACCCGCGCAAAAAACCGGGTCCACTGTGCCGGGAGTAATCTGGTCAGATGCAAAAAGAATTTTTAATGCAATCGGCAAGTCAAAATGAGAGCCCTGTTTTTTTACATCGGCGGGGGATAAACTTATGGTTTTTCGGTTTGACGGGAATTTATATCCGGAGTTTTTAAGTGCGGAACGTATTCTTTCGCGAGCCTCTTTTATTGATGTGTCACCCAGGCCAACTATTGTAAAAGCGGGCAGACCCCTTGCAATATCGGCTTCAACCTCAGTTAGACAAAGGCTTAAGCCGTCTATTGCCGCGCTATAAATTTTCATAAAAAAATTGTTAATGTGGATTCGGATAATCTCACATCTTCATTAAATTTTTCTAAAATAAATCTAAAATTTTATTCCTTCACCAGAATCAAATCATACAGCTTGTCTTCGATCAAAAATCTTACATTACCGGCATCCTTTGCGGACTCAATCCCGGAAGGCCGCCGATCTTCAAAATATTCCGACAGATCGGCCACCAAAAAGTATTCATCAAGAACCGGATCCCATCTGAATAAATTTAAGTATGATTTTTCAGATTCGGCAACTTCCTCAAGCTCCTGTTCAAAAATATCAGATACTGTGAGCTCTTCGGTTGTCCGATCCTCCATAAAATCCACAAAAGCGCCCCTGAGATCAAATTCGGAATCCGAAACAAAAAAGGCAACAGGTCCTTCGCTAAAATCAAATAAATCCAAATCTCCTTCAAACGGAAGTTCGGAAACCCGCTTGGAAACAACATCCAGATACTTCATCGATGCTAAATCCTCATGTTTATTGCTTGCTTCAAAAACAAAATAATCGCCATCGTAACTAAAATCTCCCAATTCCACGGAATTGCCTTCAAAAACATTTGTTCGGGCCTTTCTGTTTAAATTTATCAAATATAGAATTGTTGTTTCACCTGTTTTATCAGCCAAAACAGCAAAATTTTCGTTAGGTGATACAGCTAAATCATAATCAATAATATCACGTGTAAAAAACACCAGTTTTTCATATTCATCTCCATTAAATGAGACTTTCTTTAAAGCGTATTTATTTGAATCGGAGTCAAAAACAACTATATAAAAAAAGTTTCCATCGGATGAAAATGCACCATCGGGCACTTGTTCAAAATCATCAATTTTATTTGTTGTGTAGTCGCTTGTTTTGTATGTCAAAATTCTGTCATCTTCAAAAACAATTGCCTGTTCACCCGAATCACTGAAAACCATATTATTGATTTTTTTGGGTAACCGTTTTAATTCATGATCATTATCATAAGTGCGAAACAAGCTTATATCGTCAAGTCTGTTTTTGAATCTTGAATAACCGACGGGCAAACTGAACATTGTATACTCGGAAGGCTGAGAAAGCGTGGGGATAAATGTGAGTTTTGCATTGATGATAAGCTTTTGGCCGCGTGTTAAATTGATAGTGCCGCTCAAAGGTTTGTAAGCTTCTTTTGTTATACGATACTTATGAGTGCCTTCTTTAATTGTGAGCTCGCATGAGGCCATCTGGCATTCATAAGTTTTATCATCAACCGTAACTGTAAAAGGCTGATTTCCGTTGAAAATAACGGTGCCTTTGTTAAAGGCAAAATTCCACAAAAAATATCCGAGCGCTCCAACAATAATAACCGCAATCACTATTATGGCGAGAAATCGCTCTTTATCTTGATCCTGCATGTTTATTAAATTAATTGAACATCCTTATAATGCCTTAAATGTTTAAGTTCATCAATACCGCCCAGTTCAATCGCGATCAGATCAATTCTAAAAGGGCCGCGGTAGTAATTATCGTGCATGTATTTGAACATCGTATATTTTATTTTTTTTAATTTATGGTACCCGAGAGCGTCTTCGGGCAGGCCGAAATTTGTGCCTCGACGTGTTTTTACCTCAACAAATATCAGCTGCAAGTTATATCGCGCAATAATATCAACCTCTCCGCCAAGGACTTTATAATTTGTTCTAACAATTTTATAACCTTTTGAAATTAAATAGTGAGCCGCATACCGCTCGCCTTTTTTTCCGATTTCAATGTTCCTCATAAACTGAATTTAGCAAATAATTATTAAATATTTATTAAAAAAATATAAAATGATTTTGAAATTTCATGGATATTGATTAGAATAGAATTCCTAAATTAATTAGTTCAATGAATCAGGATATTTCAAAAGTACCTCCGCACAGTCTTGAGGCTGAAAGATCAACTCTCGGCTCTCTGCTGATCGATAAGGATGCAATTATAAAAATTGCGGATATAGTTGCGGCGGAAGATTTTTATCATGAAAAACATGGCCTTGTTTATAAGGCGATAATCGAAGTTTTTGAAAAAAGAAATCCGATTGATGTTTTAACCGTTACTTCACATCTTGAAGATAAAAAGGAACTTGAGCAGATCGGGGGAGCCTCATATATAGCCGAACTTACGGCCGAAGTTCCCACTGCGAGCCATATTTTTCAGTATGCTACAATCGTTAAACAAAAATCGATCTTAAGAAAACTTTTAAAAGCCGGGCATACGATAACCGGCCTGGGATTCAATGAAACCGAAGAAATCGAAAATTTGCTGGAAGAAGCTGAAAAATCTCTATTTAATGTATCGCAGACTTTTATTAAAGACAGATTTGTTCATGTTAAAGAAATTTTAAGTGAGACTTACGAAAAACTTGCCGACCTGCACGATCCTGAAAACAAAGATAAGTACAGGGGTATCCCAACGGGATTTAAAGATCTTGATAATCTTTTGAGCGGGCTTCAGCCCGCCGATCTTGTGATTCTGGCCGCAAGGCCTTCCATGGGTAAAACGGCATTTGCTTTAAATATTTCGGAGAACGTGGCAAAACATGATAAAGCGGTGGGTATTATCTCGCTTGAAATGTCAAAAGAACAGCTTGTTGAGAGAATGTTTTGTTCATTGCTCGGTGTTGATTCATGGAAGATGCGCACGGGAAAATTAACTGATGAAGATTTTGGTAAAATCGGCGGGATCATGGATGAATTAAATTCAATGAAACTTTTTATTGATGATTCGGTTGGCGGGTCAATAGCCGAATTGAGAGCAAAAGCAAGACGCCTGCAAATGGAACACGGTCTTGATTTATTGATTATAGATTATCTGCAATTAATGAGTGGGGGTAAGTCGGCATTCGGCCAGTCAAACAGAGTACAGGAAATATCGGAAATATCACGCTCCCTTAAGAGTCTGGCGCGCGAATTACACATACCTGTTATTGCGTTGTCGCAGCTTTCACGTGCGGTTGAATTAAGGCCGAGTAAAATTCCCCAGTTATCGGATTTGAGAGAATCGGGTGCCATTGAACAGGATGCGGATGTTGTAATGATGCTTTACCGCGAGGATTATTATGAAGAAGATTCCGACCGCGCAGGTATGACCGACGTTTACATCCGAAAACACAGGAACGGTCCGATCGGCCATATTGAACTCGCTTTCAAAAAAGAACAAATGAAGTTTATAAGTGTAGATAAACAAAGAAAAGCGGAAGATTATGCAATGACCACTTAGTTATCGTCTTCCATATCGAAGATCTCGGCCTTCACCGGTTCGACACCCTGCTGAAAAACGTGAAAGTTTTACAAAAAGAAATCAAGGCCTGATCTTCAACCTGCCTTTCATCCGGCGCCCCTCATTATACTGTACTGTACAAATCGCTAGCTTTTTAACAGCAATTTGTACAAGGCGTTAGAAACAAGAGAGCACCTCTGTGTTTGCTCATTATTTTTTTATATGTAGAAAGTCAATTCAATTTTGTGTATAGTGTTTCGCGAAAGTAACTATAAAAAATGACTGAAATATCAAACGAATACAAAGACCGTCTACAAAAATTAACCGATATTAAAGAAGCCGGAAAAATTCCTTATAAAGATCGTTTTCTACGTACTCATAAATGCGCCGAGGCAAAAAAATCGGGAGAAAAAAAAGGTGTTCGTGAGACTGACGATATAATATCCGACCCTAAAAACGATATTAAAATTTGCGGACGCCTGATGTCTTTCAGGAGTCACGGCAAAATAAGTTTTGGACAATTGCGGGACAACAGCGGCAGAATTCAGATTTGTTTTATGAGGGATATTGTTGGAGAAGAAGCTTACAAATTTTTGAAAAAAATCGATATAGCGGATTTTACAGGATGCGAAGGTGAACTTTTTAAAACAAAACATGGAGAGGTCACTCTGCTGGTAACAAAATACAAACTTTTATCAAAGGCTTTAAGGCCTCTGCCCGAGAAATTTCACGGAGTTAAAGATAAAGAAACTCTATACAGGCAAAGATATCTGGACATTATTATGAATCCGGATACCAAAAAAAGATTTGAATTCAGGTCGGATTTTATTAAAAAACTTCGTGAGTTCTATTATAAAAACGGGTTTATGGAAGTTGAAACACCTGTTCTGGCTTCTTCAGCTTCAGGTGCTTTGGCCAGGCCCTTTGTAACGCATCATGAAGCTTTGGATCATGATTTTTATTTAAGGATCGCCGCCGGTGAAACTTATCAAAAAGAGCTTATTGCAAGCGGATACGAGAAAACATTTGAAATAGGAAAAGTTTTTAGAAACGAAGGAATGGACCCTTCCCACCTGCAGGAATTCACAATGAATGAATTTTATCACGCTTACTGGAATTACGAAGATTTGATGAAATTTACTGAAGAAATGTTCGAATATTTGCTAAAAGAAACGGTTGGCAGCCTTGAATTTGAAATTAAAGATCGGGAAGGGGAGCTGCGTAAAGTGAATTTTAAAACACCGTGGCCGCGGCATTCCATGCATGATTTAATTAAAAAAGACAGCGGAATCGATATAAACAATCATGATAACGCAAAAACTTTACTGGCTGAAATCAAAGACAAAGGAATTGAAATTGAAGATGCGGAAAAGCTCGGGCTCGGAAATCTGATTGATCACTTATATAAAAAAGTTTCGAGACCTAAACTTGTTGATCCCGTATTTTTGATTAATCATCCTACGCAGCTTTCACCGCTTGCACGTCGTAACGATGAAAATCCAAAAGTAACCGACAGATTCCAGCTTGTAGTAAACGGATGGGAAATTGTTAATGCTTATTCGGAGCTTATAAATCCGCTGCAACAGGCTGAAGCATTCACCTCTCAATCTGAGGCGAAAGCGGCAGGGGATGAAGAAGCTCACGCGAAAGATGATGAATTTGTACTTGCAATGGAACACGGCTTTCCGCCGATGGCGGGCTGGGGCATGGGTATCGACAGAATCGTGGCTTTGCTTACCCAACAGGAAAACTTGAAAGATGTTGTGTTGTTCCCGTTATTAAGACCTCTTGAATAACTTTTGACCATTAACCTTTGATATTTGACGAGGATCGGAAAAAAGAAATTCAGACTTTATCTTTATATCGCTCTGTTTGTAGTGCTTTTTTTCTTTTTATACATTTTGTCTTCACTCAGCGGGTTGCGGTTTTTCGTTCCGAGATATTTTGATATAGCCGGAAGCCCTTTTAATGAAAAGAATTACCTTGTATTATTTCAGAACAATAATGAATTAAGGCCCACAGGCGGGTTTATTTCAGCATACGGAATTGCAAAATTTAAAAACGGATTTTTTACGGGTATTGAAATAAATGATGTTTTCGGTGATATATCGGATCATGAATATATTGATCCGCCATATCCTCAAAAAAAACTTCTGGACGGACCTTTTTACGAAGGATATACATTCAGGGATGCCAATTGGTACCCGGACTTTCCTCAGAGTGTAAGTGAGTTGATGCGTTTTTATCGATTAACGGATTCCGTGATGAATTTTGACGGGGTTATAGCGGTTAATCTTAAAAATTTGGAGGATTTGCTTGATATTCTTGGCGGAGTGAAAATTTGGAATTATGAGTTCACATCGGGAAATGTGTTTGAACTTCTGGAATTCAGCCTGCATAACATTGATTATCATAATGTTGAACAGGTTGCAGAGCGTAAAAATATTCTCGGTCCCCTTGCAAAAGCTCTTATAAAAAAGAGTGCGTTCTCACCTTTAAAATGGCGCAAAATAAGTGATATGGTTGTGCGGAATTTAAATGAAAAACACATCCAGCTCCATTTTTTTGATTCCTCATTGCAAAACGCTATAAACGCAAAAGGCTGGAGCGGCACATGGCCTTCGGTAACCGGTGATTTTTTAGCGGTTGTTGAGTCAAATCTGGCCGGCATGAAATCCGATAGATACATAAATCGGGATGTGGATTATCGATTGGAAATTTTTGAACACGGCAAAGACAACTATTCGCTTACCGCCAAAACAACGGTAACAATGGAACATTTCGGAGACTATAACATACCTATAAGCGGCAAATACAGCGGTTATCTGCGTGTATATGCGCCAAAAGGAGCAATTCTGAAATCATCCGGTTCCGATATACACATACAAAATTTATCCGACTATACGGCATTCGGAAGAATCGTAAATTTAAATCCCGGTCAGCGGAAAACATTTGAATTCAGATACGAATTACCTCCGACAATTTTTAAAAACGAGCGATACCACATAGATATTCCAAAACAGGCGGGAACAAACGCCGACCATTACTCGGTAATTGTTGAAGCTCCGCAGGGCATGATAATTGATTCGGATGTTTTTGAAAGCCGCGAAAATTATGCGATCTGGGAACAGGGTTTGCTTCGCGACGTATCACTTGATTTCACGGCACTGGCGGATCGGATACCGCCGCGGATTGCGTACTCGGAAATAACCGAGCTTAATAAAATTTTGATTGTTTTTAATGAAAGAATTGATCCGTCGATTGCCTCAGCGGACAATTTAAGTATAGAGGATATGAATGAAAACGATACGGCACACACTGATAATTTGAAAATAAAAAGTGCAAAAGCGGATTTTAGAGATTTGATAATCGAAACCGAAGGTATGACTGAACAATTTGAAGAATTCTATAAACTTACAATTTCAAATGGCTCCGACCTTCATGGAAATTCAATAGAGCCGGCTCCAAAAGAAATTACTTTGGTCCAGAGGGTTACCGAGTGATTTACTTCTCCCAACAACCCATACATAGTTTCATGAACAATCAATTAAAAATATGATATAATTTTATCGGATATTTTCAAAATTAATACAATGGATAAAATTGCAGTTTTAGATTTTGGAGGACAATACTCTCATCTGATAGCCAACCGCATCAGAAGGCTTAATGTTTTCACGGAGATTCTTGATCCGCAGACATCTGCGGAACAATTAAAAGAATATAAAGGTATTATTTTATCGGGCGGGCCCGGCAGTGTTTATGAGGAAAACGCATTGACCTGCGATCCGCAGATTTTTTATCTTGGTGTGCCGGTTTTGGGAATTTGTTATGGTCTTCAACTGATAGTGATGAAAAGGGGAGGCAAGGTTGGTTCCGGACGCGTGAAGGAATACGGCCTGACAAATGTTCATTTTGTTAAAAAAGAAGGATTATTCAGCGGTCTGATGGATGATGAAACAGTTTGGATGAGCCATGGTGATCAGGTTGAAAAGCTTCCGGACGGCATGGAAGCGGCGGGCTCAAGCGAAAACTGTAAATTTGCGGCAATAGCCGATGATAAGCTTAAAATTTACGGGGTTCAGTTTCATCCCGAGGTAACACATACGCAGCATGGAATGCTTATGCTTGAAAATTTTGTAAAAATTACAGAAGCAAAAAGAGACTGGGATTTAAACAGATACATCGAACATGAAATGAATGAAATAAAAAATAAAGTGGGTAACAATAAGGTATTCATGCTTATAAGCGGGGGTGTTGATTCAACTGTTGCTTATAAGCTGATACAGGACGCGATAGGAGCGGAAAGAACTTACGGCCTGTTTGTCGATACGGGGCTGGTAAGGCACCTTGAACGCGATGAAGTTGAAGAAGCCTACAAAAAAGCGGGTATTGAAAATATTCATTATTACTATGCCTCGGACGAATTTTATTCAAAACTTGAAAACATATATGATCCGGAGGAGAAAAGAAGAATAATCGGAGAAACTTTTATTGAAGTGCAGCAAAAAGCCCTGGCCGATCTTGAACTGAATCCGGATGAATGGATTCTGGGGCAGGGAACAATATATCCCGACACCATTGAAACAGGCGGTACAAAGCACGCTGACAAAATAAAAACTCATCATAATCGTGTTGATAAAATAAAAGAATTGATTGAAGCGGGTAAGATTATAGAACCGCTTGACCAGTTATATAAAGATGAAGTCAGAAAAGCGGGTAAAGAACTCGGGATTCCCGACCTTATAGTTAACAGGCATCCTTTTCCGGGGCCGGGCCTCGGGGTTAGGTGTTTATGCGCAAAAGAAGAAGATTACCCGGAAAATCATGAACAACTTGAACATAAAATCAACGATTATCTTAATGAAAAATATAATATTATGGGCAAAATTCTGCCAATAAAGAGTGTGGGAGTTCAGGGTGATGCGCGAACTTACAAACATCCGTTTGCTCTAAAACTTTTTAAAGATACTGTTCGTGACTGGGATAATCTGAATACAATCTCGACCGACATAACAAACAAATTTCCGGAAATAAACAGAGTTTTGCTGCTTTTGCATCCGCGCGGAATTGTTGATATTAAAGTTAATGCCGGATACATTAACAAAGACCGTATTGCAACTTTGCAAAGAGCCGATTACCGGGTTACGCAGTTTATAAGGTACCATAATATTTATAAGGACATCTGGCAGTTCCCGACTGTTTTACTGCCGCTGAGCCTGAATAACCGGGAAGGCGAATCGATAGTTTTAAGGCCCATACAGTCGGAGGAAGCGATGACGGCGAATTTTTATCAGATGGAATGGAAGTGGGTAGACGAACTGGTTAACGGATTAAGAGAAATGCCAGAAATTACAGGCATATTTTATGACTTGACTAACAAGCCCCCCGGAACAATTGAGTGGGAGTAAGGCCCTGGTCTTCATCTTCGTCATCGGGATTCTCGGGATTGTCGCGCAATGCTTCAATAACAGCGCGTTTTTGACGGAGTATTAATAAATAAACACTTAATTGGCCGATTAATTCCGCCCATTTGTTTAACATATGGGTAACCAGATCTTTATTTCGATCTTCTTCGGGTAAAATAAAGAGCTTAACATCATTGGCGGCTTTTGTATGTAATGCGGCAGTATTGAGGCTTTCGTGCGGCAGGAGTTTTTTATAAATAACAAAACAGTTCTCCAGAAGGCTGTCGGCATTGTTAATCATATTATCAAGTATGATTATATAATTCATTTCTTTATCACCGGTGGTTTCATCATCCGAATAATCGCGTTCTTTTTGATTTAAAGCCAATTGTTTTAATTTTGAATAATCAAGCTCCCGCGAACTGTAATCGATTAAAAGCCGGATCTGCTTAAACTCCGCAATATAATTATTAAATGCATTTGCATAAAAAATCATTTTATACGCCCATCTGCTTTCCGAATCGGAAAAATCCTCCATTCTTTGTTGAAATTGTTCTCCTGTAAGGCTATTCCGGGTTTGTTTTTCGGGTGATTTGCGTTTCCTTTTCATAAAGAATATTAAGGTCGCTTATAATAACTCAACCCAAAATAAATTCAAGTAAATTTACAGAATGTAAATTGTCATTACAGCGCCGGCAATCAAAGGTATTAAAGTATTATCGTCAAATTCAATATTTCTGCGCTTCCACCCCAAATCAAGAGATTCAACTATCATTGCGATAACCGAGCCCCAGAATGCCGGTAAAAAAGGGACGAATAACAAAGCTCCCATTGTGGCGGCAACAATGCCCCATAAAGTTCCCTCAATATTTTTATGCTTATTAAAAGGATTTTTAATTTTACCAAAATGCCTGCCTATTATATTGGTAACACTATCGCCTACAGCCATTATCATAATTGCAGCCATTGCTATCTGTTTATCAAAAATCAAAGTGCTTAAAGCGGCCCCCAAAACCAAAAAAAACGATCCTCGGCCGGGAAATCTGGCTATATGATGAGGCCTTTCAAAATACTCCAAAAGATCATGAATAATCGGCATCCTTATTTTCCGTGCCAGTAAAACCAAAATTCCTCCAACAATTGTGATCGAAAATAAAATCTGTGTATTCAAAAGCTGAAGTTTCAATAAAAATACGATTGTAAGACCCATAAATAAATGTGCGGCCTGGCGTCTTAATTCAAATTTGTCGGTGACATGCGATTTGAACCATTCAATAAGGCCGTATCGCTGCTCGGCTCCCAAAAATGTATGCGTTGCAATATATCCCACAAAAATTCCCGCAACAATATCGCCCGCGGTATGTACGCCGAGATAAATTCTGCTAAACACAACCAGAATCATCACCAAATAGATCAAATAAAGATTGCGTTTTTTATGGAAAAGAACTTTTTGAAAGGGAATCAACGCGTAAATAAACGCAGTATGAATACTCGGGAATGAATACCCACTTGCCAAAAACAAAGGTTCACCGTAACCCAGAACATAAGGGCGCGGCACCTGAAAAATAAGCTTTAATAAAAAAGCGCTTTCAAAGGCCAACATTCCGCAGATAATCATATACATTAAAAGCCGAAATTTGCGCCGCCACAATGCAACGGCACCTATTACGCCTATAATAAAAAGCAGTCCGAAATCGGTAATAAAATACATTAACGCTGTAAGCGGCGCATTTTGTATAGCATCAAAAATCCAAAATACAAACTCATTAAAAAAGAATGAAACGGCAATCAACAAAATGCCGACAATCGCAACTTTTTTTACCCTTTTAAGGACCATAATTTAATGGTTTTGACTTCTTTTATATTAAGATTTAATTCTTTATTTGCAAAATTTTTAAAAGCTTCGGGGCAGTCGGTTGTTAAATATTCGCGCTTACCTGATTTATTCAAGTTTTTTTCGATTTCGGGATGCCGGTTCAGATAATCCGCCAGACTATTTGATATTACTTCCCCTGAATCCAAAACCCTTACTTTAGTACCCATATATCGTTTAAAATGTTTATACATCAAAGGATAATGCGTACATCCCGGTATCAAAACATCGCAATTATACGATTTAATCGGAGCAAGATATTTTTTAAGAATTTTTAAGGATTCGGGTTTGTGCTGCCAGTGTTCTTCGATTAGCGGAACAAGTAACGGACATGCACGGCTAAAAACTTGTATTTCGGAGTTCAGTTTTTGAATTTCTTTTTTATATGCATCGGATTTTATTGTTCCGCTTGTTCCCACAACCGCCACTTTTTGATTTTTTGTTAATTCAGCCGCTTTTTCAGCCAAAGGCAAAATAACCCCGAGTATTTTTTTATCGGGGTATTTGTTTTGTAAATGCCTTAAAGCCAGCGCAGAAGCCGTATTGCAAGCTATTATCACTAAATTGACTCCTTTATCAAACAAATATTCAACAGCCTGCTCACTGTATCTCTGGACGGTTTGTTGTCCGCGTGTACCATAAGGCGTACGGGCATTATCCCCCAAATATATATAATCGTATTCCGGAAGACTATCAATAAAAGGCTTAAGTACAGTTAACCCACCATATCCGGAATCAAAAATTCCAATCATATAAAACAATTAATACCTTCAATATTTAACAGGTAAACAGCTTTAATTGAAAGAGAAATTTATTTGCCTTTTTGATTAAGCGGGCCCATAACCAATTCTTCGACCCGGGAATCCTGCAAATCGAGCAAATCCGTACATCTGTTTCTTATTTCTTCCATGGTGGGCAGTATTTGTTCGAACTGAAAGCGCAGTGTAAGAATATCCATATGGAGTTTATCGACCTTTGAATACAAATTATCAATTATTGTCAGGAAGTCTTTTTTAAATTTTTCGCCTTCTTCCGAATGAGCGGCGAGTTCCTCATATTCAGCTTTTAAATCATTAACTTTGACCTTCATCGCAGCGATTGTTTTAAACTTTTCATCGAAGGCTGACAAAACAGTTCCGGTTGAAACTTCTTCAAGTGATTTTTCGAAAATCGATCTTGCGAGTTCGGCAACGCTTTTACATTCCGCAGCGAGTTCTTTTTCAGCTTTAAGTAATCCCGAAAGTATCTGCCTTGCGTTATCAATACCTCCCAGAGCATCAACAACAGAATTGTTTGGCGTTTCATGTGATTGAGATTCAGACATAATTAAATAATTAAAGATTATTAAAATTGAAAGCTATTCTAATGGTACTCTTCAGACAGGTCAAATTTTTTTAATCTTCCAACTCAGCTAAAACTTCATCGATTCGCTGCTGTATACCAACAACCTCCCATTATATAGCTGATAAATGTAAATGCCGGATAGACATTACAGCTTTATTTTTGTAGAATGGCATTGTATAAAGCTGATTGCTTATGAAAAATTCAGTAAAAATAATTTCGGTTTTTGCGGGGATTCTTGTGGGGATAATTGTAATGGCGCAGTTCAGGACGACCGTTCCTACGGGAAGTTCATACGCTGTTGATCAGATTGAAGCTCAAAAAGAGCTTATAAAAAGTTATGTTGACCGGGAGGCCCTGTTAAAAAGCCGCATAAGCACCCTGCGTAAAAAAATAGATGAAAGCCTTGAGCAAAATGCTTTGGTTAGTCAGACAACAAATCTTGAAACACTTAATAATCTCAAAAAAGAAATCGGCTTAACCCGGCTCAAAGGACCCGGATTAATCATACAACTTGACGACAGCCCTTTTGTTGACCGTGATAATATCGCCGATGAAGAACCCGGGATTGTTTATGCCGCCGATATACGTGATATAGTAAATCTGCTGAGAGCAAACAATGTTGAGGGAATAGCAATAAATGACCAGCGTATTATAGCCGCTTCCTCAATAACTTCCGTGGGCAATACGGTCTTGGTAAACAACTCGAACCTCGCGCCTCCATTTACTGTTTCGGCCATTGGTGATTATGAATCTTTTTTGATGAGAATGTATGATGAAAATGTTTTGCCGGACCTGCAAAAACGTATCAACGAGAACGGTATTCAATTTGAAACAAGAAGCATGCCGCATGTTGTTCTGCCTGTTTATAACGGCCAATTCAGATTAAATTATTTAAAAAAATCAGATGAACAGGAAACCTAGATTATCAGACAAAACCACTCAAATAATTCTGCTTTTAATAACAGGCCTTGTGCTTGGAGTTCTGGTAATAACGCAGGCCAGATATTTTACAAATTATGTTGCTTCGGTGGGGCGTGATTCAACGGAGAACATTTTCCGAAAAATACAGATTTTAAAAACATCAAACGAAGGCCTTGAAGAAGAAGTCGCTTTACTGGAAAATCAGCTCGAAGAATTATCAACCAAAGCACAGGCACTTGAATCAATTAAAAGTGAAATTAAAAAAAACAGAATTATTGCGGGCGAAGTTGATGTATCCGGACCCGGAATTGTTTTTGAAATCCGAAATGAAATTAAAGATATCTGGTTTACCGATACGGTTAATGAACTTTTTGCTTCAGGGGCCGAGGCAATAAGCATAAATAATATTCGTCTAACCGATTCAAGTGCAGGTTTTGATATGCTGCCGAGCGGTCAAATTATGATTAACAGTGTGATTTTGAATCCACCTTATACTTTCGCTGCAATCGGTGATTCCGAACAATTAAAACAGGCGCTGGAAAGCACTCTGGGTTTACTGGATAAAATGAAGGCAAACATTGAGAAGCTTGATTATTCGCTTGAAGAAAAAGACCTTATTAAAATGAAAAAAGTTTAAAAATAAGCCATTATCAGCCATAAAGGCTGCAATGCGAGTATTACGCCCAATAAAATATAGAGTACCTTTTTGTTATATCTGTGTTTTTTGGATTCGGTTAAAACCTTTTGATGATCCAAAAGGGGCACTGATGATTTAACCTGTGATTCAAGTTGCCCGACCCTGTAATTCGCGCCCTCCAGCCTTTGCTGGAAAACTCTTACCTCCTGCCTTAATTCTTCATATAGCTTTTTATAAACTTTTTCTTCAGTATTTTCAGGTTTTTTTTCTTTATTTGGTTCAACATAAGATGTGTTTATTTCGTAAACCTTTTTTTTCTTCGGTGATTTATCCTTTTTGATATTTCCGTGTGGACGATTCTTTTTCATTGAATCTATTTCTTCCCGACTGAGCATAATTCGTCCGGCAACGCTTTTACCGGACAGCTTTTTTGACTTAATATAACGATCCAAAGTACGTGTAGACACATTCAAAATATCTGCCGCTTGTTTACGGCTCACACTAAATGTTTTTTGAGCTTGTGTTGACATGATAATTTCAGATCGTTATGATTAATCGGACATAAATTTACACTAATTTGTCTACTTTGGCAAGTCGTTTTATAATAAACCTATTATGAAATACCGCAAGCTGACCCCGGAAGAAATAAAGCACACCAAAAAATCAGTCAAAGAAGTTCGGAAATCGAAAAGAACCCCTATTTATGTAGTGCTGGATAATATCAGAAGCCTATATAATGTCGGGTCAATATTCAGAACATCCGACGGGGTTATGGCTCAAAAAATATATCTGTGCGGCATGACGGGAATGCCTCCCAGAAAAGAAATCTCGAAAACTTCTTTGGGCGCCGACCAAACAGTACCATGGGAATACAGGGAAAAAACGGTTGATGTTATAAAAGAATTAAAAGAAAATGGCATACGGATTGTCACTCTTGAACTCACCGAGCCGAGCCGACATTATGCAAATGTGGATTTTGACTTTCCCGTTGCCCTGGTTCTGGGGCATGAAACGGACGGAATTAAAGATGAGGTAATGGAAATGGCGGATCTGTCGATTGAAATACCCATGCTCGGACGAGCAAACTCATTAAATGTTGCAACATCATATGGAATTGCCGTATACCAGTTACTGAATAAATATAATCTTATCAATGCTCAAACTTGAATACTACAATGACACATATGTTCCTTTGTCGGGTCACATATTCGAAGAAATACTCGAACTGATCAATAATGATTTTAAGGAAATCTTCCCAAAAAAATTTGATAAAAGAAAAACTCATTTTATCACTTTCACTCTTATTGATGATGATGTGATCCAGACAATCAATAAGGAACAACGCGGAATCGACAAACCGACCGATGTTGTTTCCTTAAGTTACCTGGGGGATGAAGAATTTCCGGAACAGGACATGATAGGTGAAATTTTTATTTCTTATCAAACAGCTGAGAAACAGGCTGATGAAAACGCAATGAACCTGCTTGATGAATTAAAATTTTTGTTTGTTCACGGGGTACTCCACATACTCGGCTATGAACATAAATCAGAAAAAGATTTTCAGACCATGATGAAACTTACAAATGAAATTCTTGCTATCGGTTAATTGTCTTTCTCAGTCCTTCATACAAATTCACCTTAGGTTGCCAACCGAGTTTTTGTTTTGCCAGAGTTATATCCGGCTGCCTGCGCGCCGGATCGTCTTTAAGCGGATCGTGATATGAAATTTTGCTTTTCGAGCCTGTTAATTCAATTATCATTTCCGCAAGTTCGTTTATTGTTATTTCATCAGTATTACCCATGTTAACGGGACCGATAAAATCATCCCGATTCATCATCATAATCATTCCATCTATCAAATCATCAACATACTGAAAACTGCGTGTTTGGCTTCCATCACCATAAACCGTTAAATCTTGTCCATTCAGAGCCTGATCAATAAAATTCGAAACAACACGTCCATCATCGGAAGCCATGCCCGGGCCGTAAGTATTAAAAATTCTGACTATCCGGATATCAATGCCTTGCTCTCGATGATAATCCATGAATAAAGATTCCGCCAACCGCTTGCCCACATCATAGCACGCGCGGGGACCGGTTGGATTGATATTGCCGTTATAAGTTTCTTTTTGAGGATGCTCTTCGGGGTCACCATAGACCTCGGATGTGGATGCCTGAAGTATCCGCGCTTTATTTCGCTTTGCAAGTTCAAGCATATTCAGACTTCCGAGTGCACAGGTTTTGCTTATTAAAATTGGATTCTTTTTAAATTGAACAGGTGATGCCGGGCATGCAAGATTATAAATCTGATCGCATTCCAAGGCCAGAGGATCACAAATATCATGTTCCATGAATTCGATATTCAGGCCTTGCAGATTAAAACGGCTGCCCGTAACAAGATTATCAACACATATTACGGAATGATCCTGATTAATAAGCCTTTTAATAAGATGATGCCCTATAAATCCCGCGCCGCCGGTAACAAGTATTCTCATAAAATATTTTGGGAATGAATTAACAATTCGTTATATTAAATATATAATACATTTGATATTAATTAAAATAAGTATGAAAAAATTATTATTATTGTTTTTGATTTTATTTATTATTGCGGGATGCGCTCCGGTTCCGGAATCGGAACTGCCGGCTGTTGAAGTTACAATCGAAGACACTTCAGCTTCGCCCGATCCCGAAACAACTTTTGTTTCGGATGATATAAATATGGATAAAGATGTTATAACAAGCGCTATAACCGAAGAAACCGATAAATATTCAATAAATGTACAATTCCCGAAATTTGAGGAAGAGCCGGAATTGAACGAATTGTTAAAATCAATTGCAATTACGCAGACCGGTGCTTTTAAACAAGAGGTTCAGGAATCTGTCAGCGATGAATACATGCGGGAAAACAAAGAAACATTTCAAAAAAGTTACTTGCATATTATATATCGCGTAATAAGGCAGGATGACAAAATTATAAGTGTTGTATTTGAAAACGATTATTATATAAGCGGTGCTGCACATCCTTTGTTTTCCTTTAGAACGGTTAATTGGAATGTTACTGAAGACAAGGAATATCAATGGAACGATGTAATAACCGGGGATCGGGATATACCGCAGATCTTATCCGAACTGGTTAAGCCGGATTTATACAGAATACTCGATGTTGATGAGGGTGTTGTGAGCGACTGGATTGAAGAAGGAGCAGGCCCCGAAGCTGAAAATTTCGAAAATTTTACAGTTGATCTTTATGATATCACCATATATTTCGATCCGTATCAGGTTGCGCCGTATGCGGCGGGACCCATTCCCGTAAACATCAGTTTTGAAGAACCGGGGATATTGCTGAATCCCGAACTTAAAACGGAGAACTAAAGATTCTCTTTAACAAGTTCCGTTAGTTCTTTTGTGTGTGTTAAAATTCGCATGTGTAAGCGCATACCTGTGCACACATATCAGCGTCCGGGGCACATGGTGAGCCGCATTCGTCAAATGTTCCGCCTCTTGCTTCGCAGTTTTTTCTGTACGGTTCCGGGTCTTTTTCTTCAAGCCCTGTTCCGTACACTATTTTATCCTTAAAAATATTTTCAATCTGAATAACATTCGTACCGTTTGCTTCAGGTTCATAAGCCTCTCCGGTACATTCAAAGTCTTTTAATACCACATGAAGTTCGCTTGCTTCGTTTTCTTCCCCTTCGGGAACTGCGGTAGCTTTTCGTACTCTGCCTTTAAAGTTAATATCCTGACCCAATTTGCATCTTACCGGTGTTTTTGAATACAAAACCGTTTCTTCGTCATCAAGCCTTACATATGCCGCATAAGGATAGCCCTCGGGAGGGTCGATCGGGTGTTCATAAGTGTTTCGCGTAATTTTTGCGCTTGTGTTAAGCTCCGAGCCCGCTTTCATTTCACCGCCGCCGTTGCATGCGGTTAAAACAAATATTCCAATAAGTAATACTGCGATTTTTTTCATTTTATTCGATGTTAATTATATTGCTGAATATACTATAATAATTAAATTACAGATATCAAGAATATGTTCTTTACAGTCTCTTTAAAAGCTGATCAAAAGATCACTCGTCTTTAAAAAACGCCTGCACACCCAATTCAAATTCATCCGACAGGCTTTCGGGCAATAGAGTTATTCCTGTTCGCTCAAGAAAAATTTTCCGCATTTCATCCGGATTTTCCGCTTGCCTGCCTGCAATACCCACTTCTCTCATCAGCTCGGCATTGAAAAAAGGCCGGGGGTTCTCAGGATTCTCTTCCTCGGCTTTTTCCAAAATATCTTCAACCTGCTCCACTTTATCTTCATCAACGGATTTCAAAAGGCTTCTGCGCATACCTGAATTTATCTCATCTACGAATTCGGGAGTGCCCTGCATTAATTGTGTAGGTGCAAGCGTGGAAAAAGGGACAATGATCCTCTCGTCGGAGTTCAGAAACAAATCATTTGCCGGGCCGGCGGCATGTTTAAGATAAGCTTCCACCCTGCCATCGTTTGATTGAATATATTTTAAATACTCTTTTCTTTTCATGCCCGAAGCCACAAAACCTCCGTGAGAATTGAGCAGCATCGACATACGCATTCTTCCTTCCATTACAATTTCTATAACGGATTTATCGAACGAATTTTTCATTCTTTCGATTCTGTTACCCAGAATCATGTCTTTTATTTCCCGCGATTCACCCATTCTATCGAGTTTTCTTAATTGCAGGGCTACATTCAATATTTCAAACGGCCTTACAATATTTACTTTTGCTTCATATAATCTTAAGTCGCTTTCATGTAATTCGCCATCAGCAAGAAGAACCAGTTCGGCATCGAATTTTTCACCATCAGTATTTTCCATAATAATTATAGTTAAAGGTGTTATATAA
>CAYFUK010000006.1:0-3623 GCA_964346325.1 uncultured Candidatus Peribacteria bacterium
TTTTCAGGTTAAATTTCATACTCCGATTATAGTCAAAGTCGCACATCAATGCACGGATTTTAGCTGGACTTAACACAAAATATGGTGTGTATTCACACACCATACCCATCCACTAAATCAAAACATACTCCCTAAACATGTCCAACTCATATTTTTGACAATCTCGCCCATTTTTCATACAATTATATGATTTCAAAACACAGAAACAAAACACGACCCTTAAAAAATCAAAAATAAAAAGCAGAAAAAGATGAGGCGTTGAAACACATCGAGCCAAAACAAAAACAAAACGCCCTAGAAAAGCACTTTACTCGATAAAGTTTCAACTTCTCTCCTTCTCTGCTGAAGCGATGGCCCAAAAAGATGACAACTTATCCGGCCCACGCCTTATGGCAAGGCACTCTTAGTCCGGTGATTTCCAGGTCGCTTTCAAAGGCACTTGTAGACAATCACGTAAAACGGACAGTCCGTGGAAAGACTTTAAATTTACTCCAAAGCTTAAGCAAAGATTCGGCATTCGTCACGCTCTAAAACAAAAACAAATCTTGAACTTCTACCCTTAGTAAGTTGATAAGATTTAGCCCCGCCTCGGCGGGGTTTTTTTGATGTCATAAAATTTTCACAATTTACCTGCCCCGTGGTATTATCGGGATATGCTTGATATTGCATGGACAATTGTGGTTATTTCATGGGCTGTGATGGCTACCACTTATTCTATAACCAAAATCAGAGTTCATAGATGCGGCGGCGGTATATATAACATGAAAAGTTACCCTTTAAGTCAAAAAGAAAAGTGGATTCTCAGAGTATTGATATTTGCATATATTGCACTTGCGTTTTTTATATCTTACAGATTTGAAATTGAAGGATTTGATGATTATACGGGTATTGCAAGGCCGTATTTTGTCAAAATCGGAGTTGTGTTTTTTCTTATTGCGCAGGTTCTTTATATACGGGCGCGTCTTGCGATCAGTTCAAGTTGTGAATGGAGCAACGGAATAAAAGGCGATAAAAAACAGCTCATAAAATTCGGCCCTTACAAAAAAGTACGACACCCGCAGTTTGGGGCATATTCTCTTGCAATACTTGCAACAGGCTTAATGCTCCTTAAAGGCGGGATTATACTTTTTTTGATATTGCTTGTTCCTTTAATGATTCTGCGCATGAAAGTTGAAGAAGAAATTCTATACGCGGTGTTTCCGAAACAGTATAAGGAATACACAGAGCAAACCCGAATTCTGTTCTAAAGAATCTCTGCAAATTCGTCAAAAAGGTAATTTGTGTCGTTTGGCCCGGGCGTGGCTTCGGGATGAAATTGCACTGCCATAAAAGGCTTTCGTTTATGTTTTATTCCTTCAATTGTATTATCGTTTGCATTTACAAATAAAGGTTCGTAGTCTTTTGGAAGTGTTCGCGACTTAATTGCAAATCCGTGATTTTGAGAAGTTATGTAGCAGCGCCCGGTTTTAACATTTATACAAGGCTGGTTTTGGGCTCTGTGACCGTATTTTAGTTTATATGTTTTACCGCCCGCAGCTATTGCCAAAAGCTGATTGCCAAGGCATATGCCCATCAACGGCTTGCCGATTTTAAGGCATTTTTTTATTATTTCATGACTTTCTTTAACAACTTCCGGGTCACCCGGTCCGTTTGAAACAAACACTCCGTCGAATTTTATGCCTTTGTCAATAAAATCGTAATTCCAGGGCACTTTTATAACTGTAAGATTTCGATTCAAAAGGTTTCTCACTATATTGTTTTTTGCTCCGCAATCCATTAAAACAACGCGTTTTTTGCCTGCCTTGTAAGTGATTGGTTCTTTACAGCTGACCCGGGCAACAACATTTTCTTTATCCGGATTATAAAATTCCGGTTTACTTGATGGATCACGTACTATTTTGCCCGGCATTGTTCCTTTTTCACGAAGTTTTTGAGTTAAAGCTCTTGTATCGATGCCGGCAATACCGGGGATTTTATTTTCTTTAAGCCATTTGTCAAGAGTGCGTTTGTTGTTCCAGTGGCTTGGGTTTTCACAATATTCACTCACCACAATACCTTTTACCTGTATATGATCACTTTCAAAATGTTTGGATATTTTATGTTTGTCTTTTTCATCTCCCGGAACGCCGTAGTTTCCGATTAAAGGATATGTAAACATAAGAATCTGCCCGCGGTAAGATGGATCGGTTAAACTTTCGGGATACCCCATCATCCCCGTATTAAAAACAACTTCTCCCGCGGAATCGGTATCCGCTCCAAAAGAAGTTCCTTCCAGTTTTGTTCCGTCCTCAAGGACTAAAAATGATCGTTTCATCGTTATTAGATTTTATATAAAATAAGTGTGCTTACGCAAGTATAAAAAATGTTGTAAAATTCAGATATGAAAATAGCGATTATAGGAACAGGTTATGTTGGACTTGTGACCGGAGCTTGCCTTGCAAAGTCGGGTTATAAGGTCATTTGTATCGATAAAAATGAAGATAAAATTGCATTGTTAAAAAAGGGTGCGGCTCCTTTTTTTGAGCCCGGCCTTTCCGAACTTTTGTCCAATGAAAATTTAACTTTTGATTTGGATTTTGATGAAGCCGATATTGTTATGTGCTGTGTTGGAACACCCACTGATTCAAACGGCCAAGTTGATTTAACTGCAGTTAATCAGGTTATTGAAAAACATGCACACAAAGCCGATTATTTTGTGATGAAATCAACGGTTCCAATTGGAACATGCGATAAAATTGAACATCCGAATGTAATAATGAATCCTGAATTCTTGCGTCAGGGCAGCGCAATTAACGATACGCTTGAACCGGACAGAATAGTGGCGGGAACGGAAAGTGCGCAAAGTCGGCAAATAATACAAAAAGTATACGAACCATTTGATGCACCAATTATTTTTACCGATTTGAAAACCGCCGAACTCAGTAAATATGCCGCAAATGCCTATCTTGCAACTAAAATTTCTTTTATAAACGAGTTTGCGAATTTTTGCGAGAATAAAGGAGCCGACTTTAAAAAACTTCAGCAGTCTTTAAAATACGATACCCGAATCGGCCCTGAATTTTTGGAGGCCGGAGTTGGTTTTGGGGGATCCTGCCTTCCAAAAGATCTTAAAGCAATTCTTAATCAGGCGGGCCCGGAAGAATTTAATGTATTAAAAGGTGCTGAAAAAACAAATAAAATCCAAAAACAAAGAATTGTTGAAAAACTAAAATCCCAAATGGATTTGAAGGGAAGGAAAATAGGAGTTTTGGGACTTTCATTCAAGCCGAACACCGAGGACATGCGCGACGCGCCTTCGCTTGATATTATTCGAACTCTTAAAAAAGAAGGTGCTAAAGTTTCGTGTTATGATCCAAAAGCTAAATCCGAATATAACACATGCAAAAATCTCTATGAAGCATGTGATGATTCCGACGCACTGCTTATTTTAACCGAATGGGATGAATTTCGCGGACTGGACCTTAAAAAAGCACGCAGTTTAATGAAAGGAAACAAATTGATTGATGGTCGAAATATTTATGATCCTGCCAAGGTAAGGGAGGCGGGCTTTATTTATCATTGTGTCGGCCTTTAGAACGCGGAATTATAGCAAGTGCACCTTGTAAATTACTTCGAAAACCTTC
>CAYFUK010000006.1:3723-11381 GCA_964346325.1 uncultured Candidatus Peribacteria bacterium
CATGGATAATTTAATTAAGTCGGAACAGCTTTCTAAAAGTGAAATTGAACATATTTTTCAAAAAGTTGATTCGTTTTTGAATTACCGCGGTGATGATTTTAAGGGCAAGATTCTGGCGACACTTTTTTACGAACCTTCAACCAGAACGCGTTTGTCTTTTGAAACGGCAATGCACAGACTGGGTGGAAGCATAATAAGCGTTACCGATGTAGGGGCAAGCTCAATTGCCAAAGGAGAAAGCCTGGATGATACTGCAAAAGTGATTTCAAAATTCGCGGATATTATTGCGGTAAGGCATCCGGATTCCGGTTCGGCGCAGATTTTTGCCGAGAACAGCGATGTTCCCGTTATTAATGCAGGTGATGGTGCCGGTCAGCATCCTACACAGGCTCTTCTTGATTTATTTACAATAAAAAAAGAACTCGGCAAACTTGACGGAATTAAAGTTGTAATGACAGGGGATTTAAGGTACGGAAGATGTCCGAATTCATTGGCTTACCTTCTTGCGAACTATGATGTTGAGTTTAAATTTGTTTCACCCCCTGAATTAACAATGAAGCCCGAAGTTAAAGAATTTCTTGATGAAAAAGGCATAAAATATAAAGAAACCGAAGATTATAAAGAAGGTATTAAGAATGCCGATGTTTTGTATTGCACCAGGATTCAGAAAGAAAGATTTGCAGATACACGTGAATATGAAAAATTAAAAGATGTTTACATTCTTAATAAAAAGCTTGTTGAAGATTTGTGTCCCGATGCCATAATCATGCACCCTCTGCCGCGTGTACATGAGATATCACATGACATTGACGAACTTGAAAACGCAAAATACTTTAAACAGGTTGAATACGGCATTGCGGTAAGAATGGCTCTATTAAAACTTTTTGTATGAAGACTTTATTAAAAAACGCAAAGTTAATCGACGGAAAAGTTAAAGATGTTTTTATAAACGGTTCCGTAATTGAAAAAATTGCCGATCAAATAAATAAAGAGGCTGATGTTGAATATGATTTAACCGGCAAAATTCTTATACCCGGCTGTATCGATGCTCATGTACATTTAAGAACCCCGGGATACGAAGAAAAGGAAGACTGGACAACGGGTTCAAAAGCCGCCTTGGCAGGAGGCTTTACAACTGTTTTTGATATGCCGAATACCGATCCTTCAACAACAACAGTTAAAAATCTGGAAAATAAAAGAGCGATTATACGTGATAAAGCATTGGTTAATTACGGTTTGTTTTTTGGAGCCGGACCGCATAATTACGATGAATGTATGGCGGCAAAAGGAATAGTCGGATTTAAAGTATATATGGGGGCAACAACAGGTCACGAAGTAAAGGAGGATATAGAAAAATCAGGAGAGGTTCTTGAAAGAATGCTCAAAAATACCAATAAAATAGTTGCGATACATGCCGAAGATGAGAGCCTGATGCAAAAGCATTCCGAAACATATAAAGGCGACAACACCCCTGAAGTTCACAGTCTTATAAGAAGCGACGAAATAGCTTTCACCGCGGCAAAAAAGGCTATTCACATTGCCAAAAAAACACGGGGCAGAATGCATCTTTGCCACATGAGTACAAAAAAAGAGGTGAATTTAATAAAAAAATTCAAGAGCGACAAAATTACATGTGAAGTAGCGCCGCATCATTTGTTTTTGGCAGTACGCGATTACGTTAAACTGGGTAATTTTATTAAAGTTAATCCGCCTGTGCGCGGCCAGCATGATCAGGACATCCTGTGGCGGGGTTTGAACGAAGGCGTTATAACAATAATAGCTTCGGATCATGCTCCTCATTTGCGTGAAGAAAAAGAAAGGCCCTATGACCAAGCTCCTTCCGGAATTCCCGAGCTTGAAACATCACTTGCCTTAATGCTGAATGCGGTAAATGACGAAAGAATTGACATTGAAACCGTTGTTGATCTTATGTGTAAAAAACCGGCCCGGTTATACGGATTGCATAAAAAAGGAGAGGTACGGGAAGGTTTTGATGCGGATTTGACTGTTATCGATATGAACCTGATGCGTGAAGTTTCGAATGAAAGGCTTTATACAAAGTGCGGATGGTCGCCTTATGACGGATGGCAACTTAAAGGCTGGCCCGTAATGACTTTTGTTAACGGTGTTCTTGGAATGAAAGACAATGAGATTGTTGAATCTACCGAATTAAAAGGTATTGAGGTTGACGTGGAATAGTTTTTTGTGCTTTAATTCTTTTCCAAAAGGTAAAGGCGAACATCGCTTTTGATTTTCAACAAGCAGATTTAGCCCGGCCTTTGAAAATCAGGCTGGCGGAAAGGAGCTGGGATTGAATTCCAAAGAAAAGAAAGAAGATCGATTGGCCCATTTGCTGATCGGCTTCATAGTACTCGGAGGAATCGGTATTCTGGCATATTATGCCATAACCTTCCTGACAAGAGGTGCTCCATGAAAAATGGAAATCTTCTTCCCACCTTTCTGATCATGGCTCTTTGCTGCAACTGCGGCGACACCAACAGGTTTGTTATCGCAGGCAAGCCATTCGCACTCGGGTCAATAATTCTTGCAGTATTCGTACTGCTTGCATTGTTGTCCATGAGCGTTGCCGGTGTATGGCTGATTGTTTCGGCAAAAAGGCAAAAGCCATGATTAGCTCACCAATTCGGCAAAAAAAACCCGCCAGCCGAATTCCCTATTGTTTTTAGCAAATAAATATTTTAATATAAGTTTCTTCTAGGTTTTTGCGTATCAAAACCTTTCAACATGAAGAGTTTTTGCGCCGGCCTTTGAAAATCAGGCTGGCTAAAAAAGGAGGGGACGATGTCGAAGTTTGTTGCGTACGTTTGTATTGGGGCTATTCTGGCGGGATTTGCCGCAGCTTTTGTGGCACTGGTAAGCCCGGATTACACTATCTGGGGAGTCGGTGTTCTAATGGCGGCCGATGCGGTACTGATGCTTGTCTGAAAAGGTGAGAAAATGGAAGAAGAAAAAATTAAAGACGCCGTTCTGGAGATATTGAATGTTTTTTTTTCTGCCATACCTATCGGAGTGCTTATTTATTATATGTTTTTCAGATAGGAGGCTCAAAGCATCAATTCAAAATATCTTTTTCTAGCCAGCCTCCTACTTTTATGATTAAATATTAAGGACGTTAATTTAACCGAATGGCCAACCTTAAAGTAAAATATCTTGAAACTGAATTCGAAAACCCGTTGGTTTTAGCTTCAGGCGTTTTAGGCGTAACCGCATCAACATGGAGGAGCGTTGTTAAAAGCGGCGCAGGAGGAATTACAACAAAGTCAATCTGGCTCAACGAACATAAAGGTCATCCCAATCCCACAATAATAACAACCGATCACTGGATGATGAATGCGATGGGGCTTCCCGATGCCGGAATAGAAAAAGCGAAAGAAGAAATTGAGATTTACGGCAAAGAAAAACCGGCTCCACTTATCGCCAGTATTGTAGCCGGCAAAAAAGAAGAATTTTCAAAAATTGCGGAAGAAGTTGATAAACTCGATGTTGATATAATTGAAGTGAATATTTCATGCCCGAATGTTGAGGATGAGCTCGGACTTCCGTTTGCGTGTGTGCCGGCCGATGCAAAAGCGGTAACCTCGGATGTTAAAAAAGTTGCAAAAAACAAACCGGTTATAATCAAGCTAAGCCCGAATGTTACAAATATAATTGAAATAGCAAATGCATGTGCGCAGGGCGGTGCCGATGGTTTTTGTGCAATAAACACACTTGGCCCGGGCTTGGCAATAAACCTTGAAACACGAATACCTATTCTTGCAAACAAAGTGGGCGGAATTTCAGGACCTGCAATAAAACCTCTGGCAATAAAAAAGGTAAGTGATATTTATCGCGCTACAAAACTGCCGATAATAGGTACAGGCGGCATAACAACCGGCGAAGACGCACTTGAAATGATGATGGCCGGAGCAACTGTTGTTGGAATGGGGTCCTCGGTTTATTACAGAGGAGCGGATGTTTTCAGAAAGGTTAGCCGGGAAATGTCTGACTGGTGCGATAAAAACGGCGTTAAAGACGTCAGTGAAATAATCGGAACAGTAAAACTATGAACAAAGAACAAATCCCAAAAGTGGTACCAATTGCGAAAATCGAAAACGAAAATGAAATCGTTAAAAATTTTTATTTTGATATAAGTCTGGATTCAAAACCCGGGCAATTTGTTATGCTCTGGCTCCCGGGAGTTGATGAAAAACCAATCTCAATTGCACTTGATGACGGCAATCAATTGGTTTTAACGATTTGCTCACGAGGCAAAACAACTCAGCAAATGGCAGAGATGAAAGTTGGCGATAAACTCGGAATTCGCGGACCTTTCGGAACCAATTTTCACTTTTCCGAAGGCGAAACATTGGCGCTTGTTGGCGGGGGATACGGAGCCGCACCTTTATATTTTGTAGCTCACCGGGCAATCAAAGCCGGGTGCAAAATCGAATTTATTGAAGGCGCAAGGAGCAAAGATTACCTTATTTATATTGAAAAATTAAAAGCTCTTAAGAATCTGAATTTACATATTTCAACGGATGACGGCTCGAAAGGATACAAAGGATACAACACGGAATTATTAAAACAGGTTATTGATGACGTTAAAGTCGATAAAATCATGACATGCGGACCTGAAATTATGATGCGGAAAGTGGGAGAAATAGGGGATTCAAAAGGAGTTCCGGCTTTTGTTTCAATCGAAAGATATATGAAATGCGGATTTGGAGTTTGCGGGCAGTGCGTTGTGGATCCGCTGGGAATAAGAACCTGTGTGAGCGGCCCCGTAATGAATTATAAAGTCGCAAAAATGTTTGATGACTTTGGAAACTATCATCGCGACAGCGTTGGAAAAAAGCAGTACTTTAATAACCCTGATAAAACATGATTGCACCCCGGGTTGCGGACATTCTGCTGAGAGTGAATGCCGTTAAAATAAATGTTAAAGAGCCATTTACATACGCATCGGGGCTGGTGTCTCCGATTTATTGCGATAACCGATTGCTTATTTCGTATGTAGAAGAGCGCAATGTTATAATTGAAGGCTTTATTAAACTTATTGAAGAAAAAGGTTTAAAACCCGATTACCTTGCCGGTACGGCAACAGCGGGTATTCCATGGGCCGCTTTTGTTGCCGGGCGTATGGGGCTTCCTATGGTATATGTTCGAAACAAGCCAAAAGGGCATGGAGCAGGCAAGCAAATTGAAGGAGCTCTGCCAACGGAAAAGTCCGTTTTGATTATTGAAGATTTGATTTCAACCGGAGGCAGCAGTTTGAATACGGTTAATGCAATCAGGAACGAAGGCAAATGTATTGTTCATGATGTTCTGGCAATTTTTACTTATGGCATGAAAAAAGCACATGATTCTTTTGAAGAGGCAAGTGTCGCTGCATCAACTTTAAGTAATATTGAAGTGTTAACACAGGTTGCAAAAGAACAGGGCGCAATAACCGAAGAAGAGCGGCGAGAAGTTAAAAGATTTATTTCCGACCCGCCAAACTGGGCAAAGTAACCATTTTTATATATGAAAAATTTTGCAGACAGATTAAACGAAGCTGTTAAATCAAAAGGCAGTCCCATATGTGTCGGGCTGGACCCAAGGTTCAATCAGATACCCACTCACATAATCGAAGCGGCCGCGAATGAATTTAAAGACCCTTTTATGGCTGCCGCGGCAGCTATTATTGATTTTAACAAAGGAATAATTGATGCAGTGCATGATTTGGTGCCTTGTATTAAGCCTCAGATTGCATTTTATGAAATTTTCGGAGCTCCCGGGATTCAGGCTTTTAAAGAAACAATTGATTACGCACAAAAAAAAGGTCTTTTAGTTATTGCCGATGTTAAACGAAACGACATAGGCTCAACCGCCAAAGCATACGCTGACGCATACATCGGAATGGTTGATGTTTATGGAGAATCGCGTCCTGTTTTTGATGCCGATGCCATAACAGTTACACCTTATTTGGGATATGACGGGATTAAGCCTTTTATTGAGAATTGTAAGGAATTTAATAAAGGTATTTTTATTCTTGTTAAAACCTCAAATCCTTCGTCCGGTGATCTTCAGGATTTAAAAATGGATGACGGCAACAGTGTTTATGAGGTTTTGGGGAATTTTGTTGAAAGCTGGGGAGCCGATGAAATAGGTGAAAGCGGTTATAATTTTATTGGCGCTGTTGTTGGAGCAACTTATCCGGATCAGGCAAAAAAATTGCGTAAAATTATGCCGAATTCGATATTTTTGGTTCCGGGTTACGGTGCTCAGGGCGGCAGCGCAGAAGATGTGCGAGCCTGCTTTAACCATGACGGCCTTGGGGCACTTATAAGTTCGAGCCGCGGTATTACATTTGCATACGAAAACTCCGATGAATTCAATGAAAAAGATTATGATAAAGCGGCCAGAGCAGCTGTTGAAGTAATGAAAGAGGATTTAAGCGAGCTCCGGCATGGTTGATTCCTTTGGCAAATATGGTATAATGTGTATATGGAAAAAGAAACAAAACATATTAATGAATCTGAAGATCCCGAAATTCAGGAAATCCAGGATCTGATTGATAAAGGCGCAATTGAAGAGCTTGAAAGAAGACGCAATACTATTATGCCTTTAAGAATTCAGTTAATGCAGGCTATTGATGCAATAAAAGTAACTGCACCTAAAAATGATCTCGATCTTAAAGAGAAGGAAGATCAGCTTAAAAAATGGAATGAGCAGTTTAATCTTATTATGAGGGGAATTAAAAAACTAACTTCATCCAATCCCGAATAGAGAGTTTTTCGGGTCTTAAATCGTTAAGGCCAAGTTCAACCAATCTTTCTTTCAAATCAGGCAAAGTATTTGAAAGTTTTTTTCGCTTGCCGCCGAAAGCACGGTGCATAACTCCGAACAGCCGTTTGAAATCCTCTATAAGCGGCTCATAATAAACATCAATCACAATAACCGCTGAATCCACTTTTGGTGCCGGATCGAATGCGGAAGCCGGCACATTGCAAACAATTCTCGGCTTCCCGAAAACCTGTACATGAATCGCAAGAACATTCATGTCGCCGGGCCGGGCGCATATTTTTTCGGCTACTTCTTTTTGCACAAGCAAAACCATTTTTGAAGGCCTTCGCGGGTTTTCAAGAAAATGCGAAAGTAAAGGTGATGTTATGTAGTAGGGGATATTTGCGACAACTTTATATTTCCCCCCGGGGGGAATATAATCCATAGCATTACCGTGAATCAAATCCAGGTTTTTAATACGGCTTAAATGTTCTATTAACCTTTCATCCAGTTCAATTGCGGTAACTTTGCCGGCATGTTTCAGAAGTTGCTCGGTTAATATTCCTTTCCCGGGGCCCACTTCAATAACATAATCGTCTTTTGAAAGCTTCGCGGCATCAATTATTTTATCAAGCACACTGCAGTCGGTAAGAAAATTTTGTCCCAATGATTTTTTTGGTTTCATTTTGAAATTTTTACCAGTTTGATCTGATCCGTTGCTCCGCTTACAATTTGAATTTCTGATTTTCGCACTTTATATTTTTCAGCTAAAATTTTTATGAGCTCTTTGTTTGCTTTGCCTTTTTCCGGGGCCGCTTTAACGCGCACTTTTAAAGTGCCGTCATACATTGTGTCATAAACGCCGGAATCTTTTGATTTGGGTTGAACTTTTA
>CAYFUK010000006.1:11481-30422 GCA_964346325.1 uncultured Candidatus Peribacteria bacterium
TCATACCATTCGGGCGAAGCCGTATCCCTTTAAGTTTCGGATCTATTTCAACCTCCTCTTCCTCCACTTCTCAATCTCGGCGTGATTTCCGTTTCGTAGAACTTCCGGCACATCCATTCCTTTGAATTTAGCCGGTTTTGTATAATGCGGATATTCTTTTTTGCCCCCGAGACGCCGGCTGAACGAATCTTCTTCCGATGATTCATCCGCTCCCAAAACACCCGGAACAAACCGTGACACTGCATCCATAAATACCATTGCAGGTAATTCGCCTCCGGTTAAAACATAATCACCAATCGACACCTCATAATCCACCCAAAGATCGCGAATTCGTTGATCTATGCCTTCGTATCGGCCGCAAACAATAATAAGCCCCTCATGCTTCTTTGCGAATCTTTTAGTGCGCGTATGGGTCAATTTTGACCCTTGAGGGGTCATGAACACAACCGCCCCTTCATTTAAAGATTTTGCATGATTGATGCAATCATACAAAGGCTGCGGGGTCAGAACCATTCCTGATCCGCCGCCATAGGGCGTATTATCAACTTTTTTGTGCTTATCTTTGCTAAAATCGCGAATGTTATGAAAATGAAACTCCAAAAGCCCCGCGTCAACAGCACGTTTAAGAATGCTTTCGCCAAGATATGACTTAAACATCTCCGGAAATAATGTGCAGATATCAAATCGCATATTAACGTTTTGAGAATTGTGGTGCTCTTCTCGCTCTTTTTAATCCGTACTTTTTTCTTTCCTTTATTCTTGAATCACGTGTAATAAAGCCGGCTTTTTTTAATACACCTCTATTTGAGTCATCCATATCAATAAGAGCTTTTGAAATACCGTGTCTTAAAGCTTCCGCCTGAGCATTAAAACCACCGCCGTAAACTTTTGCCGAAATATCAACTTTTCCGCTTAATCCGCATAGTTCAAGCGGTGCCATAACGCAGTCGATTTGGGTTTTAACATTGGAGTAATCTTTCAAAGGTGTATCATTGATCATAATTTCGCCTTTACCACCCGGAATCAAACGCACTCTTGCTATTGAAGTTTTACGCTTTCCGTTAGCGTAATGATAATTATTCTTCTTTTTGGTCTTTGGTTGAGCTGGCATATTTGAATTATGTTAATTTTTCAGGATTTTGTGCTTCATGCGGATGCTCGGATCCGGCATAAACTTTTAATTTTTTAAGAATGTCTTTCTTAAGTTTATTTCCGGGAATCATTCCCGCTATTGCTTTTTCAACAACCATTTCCGATTTGTTTTCCATGACTTTACTCATTGGAGCCTTTTTTAGAGCACCCGGATAACCGCTGTGCCTGTAATACATTTTTTTATTCATTTTATCTCCTGTAACCGAAACTTCGGAAGCATTAATAACAACAACAAAATCTCCGCAATCAATATGAGGTGCAAACCGGGGTTTGTCTTTTCCTCTTAGTTTAACGGCAACCTTAACGGCTAATCTGCCGAGAGTCTGCTCTTTGGCATCAAGAATATACCATTTTCTGTTGATATCTTCTTTTTTTGGTGAGTAAGTTTTCATTTTAATAGTTAAATGTCAGTTTATACAAGTTCCAGGTAAACCATCTTAGCATTATCTCCGGCTCTGAAACCGGCTTTTGTGATTCTTGTGTATCCTGAATTTCTGTCCTTATATTTGTCAGCAAGTACTTCGATAATTTTCTTGCTGCAGTTTTCATGGTTTACAAGTTTATTCAGTTCTCTTATTACATGCAATTTATCCTCTTTTTTACCGATGGTTATGAGTCTTTCAACAAACGGCTGAACAGATTTTGCTTTTGCATGTGTTGTTTTGATCTTTTCGTGAATGATTACATTCATTGCAAGATTTCTTTGCAAAGCCTTTCTGTGTTCTTTATCGGTTCCGATTTTTCTGATTCTTTTTTGGTGTCGCATTTTTTATCATCAATGGTTAAATGTTAAAAGTCAAATCTCGGAGTCTTATTCTTCAGCCAGGCACAGGCCTTTTTTCTCTAAAGCTTCGTTAACCTCGGTTAAAGCTTTTTTACCGAATCCTCTTAGATTGGATAATTTGCTTTCGGTACATTTTGATAACTGTTCAATTGATCCGATACCTCCGTTAATAAGGGCATTAAGAGTCCTGGGCGAAAATCCGAGGATTTCAATAGGAGTGTAAGATTCCTGAACCGGTTTAGCTTTTTCCTGTTCCTGTTCTTTTGCCGCAATTTTGGCAAAATCACTCATAAAGTCTTCTTCAACCATGATTCCCTCTTCATTAAACAGATTGAAGTACGAAGTAAGAATGTTTGAAGAAAATTTAAGTGCTTCTTCGGGTTTGATTGTTCCGTCTGTCTGAATTTCAAGACCGAGCTTATCAAGGTTTGTCATTTGACCCACACGTGTGTTGTCAACTTCGTATCTCACTTTGATAACCGGGGTATAAGTTGAATCAAGCACAATCATATTAGGGTCGGTTTCTTTTTTGATTCTTTGTGAAGCAGGTTCGTAACCTACACCTTTTTCAGCTCTGAGATCCATTTTAAGTTTTGTGTTTTTGCCTTCGATTGTAGTTATATATTGATCCGGATTCAGAATTTTTATACCTGTTGGACATTTCACATCTTTCCCTTTAACAACTCCCGGTTTTGAAACATTCAGTTCAAGAGTTGACGGTTCTTTGTTATCTTTTTGGATATAAAGTTTTTTAAGATTCAAAGCTATATCAAGAACACTGTCTTTAACACCTTTGACAGTCGAATATTCATGGCTCACACCCTGGATTTTAACGCCTGTAATGCAAGATCCGGGTAATGAAGAAAGCAACACTCTTCTTAAAGCGTTACCTACGGTCATTCCATAGCCCGGAGGCAGAGGCCCGAGAGTAAATACCGTATGGTTATCACCCTTTTTTTGAGGCTGAAATTTTGGAATTCCAATTTCTTCTTGTATTTGATGCATGAGAATTAATAATTAGATGGTAGTAATTAATATTACTTGGAGTAATATTCAACGATGAGTCTGGCATCGATTATATGCTCCAGATCATCTTTTTCCGGTTCACGAAGCATTTCAAGTTTTAAATCCTTAAGCTCCGGTTTTATCCATTTGGGAGCCTTGGGTTTTCTTTTGGTGAACTCTTCATAAAGAGGGGATTTTTTATTCTTGTCTCTTACTTCAAGAATATCTCCCAGTTTTACTTCAATCGAAGGTATATCAACTCTTTTTCCGTTCAATTTAAAGTGACCGTGGGAAACCATTTGTCTTGCCTGTCTTCTTGAGTCGGCAAGCCCTCCCCTGTAAATGAAATTATCAATACGTTTTTCCAAAAGAGTCAATAGAGCATTATGTGTAGCTGTCTGAGATTTATCAGCTTTTTTATAATATTTTCGAAATTGTTTTTCCAAAACACCATAAACTCTCTTGGCTTTTTGTTTTTCTCTAAGCTGCTTTGAATATTCGGAAGGCTTGGAAAAAGAACCTTTTTTACCTGCGTGTCCCGGCGGATAGTTCTTTTTCTGACAAGCTTTTGATGCACTGCCTTCATAATTACCGAAAGCTGCGAGGTTTAAACCTTCTCTACGTGCTATTTTTGCTTTTGGTCCTGTGTATCTTGCCATTATTGGTTATTAGTTAAATTATGGTCTTCGTATTTTTTTAGGTCTGCATCCGTTATGCGGAATGGGTGTAACATCGGTAATTTCAAGGATTTGCAGCCCCGATGCATTCAACCCCCTGACAGCTTGTTCTCTTCCGGGTCCTACGCCTTTAACAAATACATTTACCTTTTCAATTCCTGACGCCTTGGCTTTTTCAACGGCATTTTCAGCTGCAACCTGGGCCGCATAGGGAGTTGATTTTCTTGAGCCTTTAAACCCGCTTGCACCGGCAGAAGCCCATGCAAGTGTATCTCCCGATGGTTCAGTAATCGTTACAATAGTATTGTTATATGAAGCCTGTATGTAAGCGTTACATTCCGGGCTCACTCTTTTTTTAGCTTTTTTTCTGGTGGTTGTAGTCGTTTTTTTTGTAGCCATAATTAATGGTCAATGGTTAATATTATTTGGTTGCAATTTTTTTGTTTGCGATTGTTACTTTTCTACCACGCTTTGTTCTTGCATTATTCTTTGTTTTTTGACCTCTTGCAGGAAGCCTTTTTCTGTGCCTGAAGCCTCTGTAGCTCCCTATATCCTGAAGACGCTTAATATCCATGGAAACTTTTCTTCTTAAATCACCTTCAAGACTAAGTTTGCCAATGGCTTCTCTTAATTTGGCAATTTCAGCATCAGTTAAATCTTTAATTTTCGTATTAAGATCAATCTTCAGATCTTTTAAAATTTGAGCGCTTAATTTTCTTCCTATTCCGAATATGGAAGTTAATCCCACTTCTATGCGTTTATCTTTTGGGAGATTTACACCTGCTATTCTTGCCATAATTTGTCAATAGTTAAATGTTAATAGTCAACGGTCAACTTTATCCCTGTCGCTGTTTATGCTTTTTTATTTTACAAATAACCCTAACAATACCGTTCCGGCGAATTACTTTACATTTATCACATATTTTTTTTACTGATGATCTTACTTTCATTTTTATTGGTTATTATTTAGATTCCTGGCTGTTTTCCGCACGTTCTTTCATCATTTCTTTTGCTGCTTCAAGTGATTTGTGTCTAAAGGTTAATCTTCCTTTGCTCAAGTCATACGGAGTGAGTTCAAGCGTTACAATGTCACCCGGTACAACCTTAATGTAATTAACTCTCATTTTTCCCGACAAATGTGCCAATACAGTATGTTCAGGATAGTTTTCATCTATAAGCTTTACTTTGAATGTTGTATTTGGGAGTGTTTCCATAACTTCACCCAAAACTTCGATAACTTCTTTTGCCATGTATAAGGGTTAAAACCTCATTTTAACATAAAAAAACAGCTAAGAGATAATACTTGTTACAACTCCTTAAATCAAGTACTTTTTAGCAAAAATTATTATTTTTTAAAAAACGGCTTGCAATTTTATAAAAATATTTCTTAGTTAATTTTATTTTTGTATTCTACATGTCTTCAAAGGATTGTATTAGAGGGGAAATTCTGATAAAATATAACAAACACATAATATTTGCATAATGTCAAATGACGATAAGATGCCGAACAAAAAGAAATTTGGAATAGCATTGGGTGGAGGCGGTGCAAGAGGTTTTGCGCATGTAGGTGTTTTGGAGGTGCTTGAAAATGCGGGTATAAAACCGGATATGATAGCCGGAACAAGTATGGGTGCAATTATTGCGGGAATGTACGCTGTCGGTTATCCGGTCAATAAAATAAAGCAAATTGCTCTTAATTTTGAGAATTTAAAAATTACTCCTACAAAATATCTTAATCTGTTGCATGAGAGCATATTAAAAGATGATTTTGTTGAAGATGCATTATCACAATTGTTCAGAGACAAAACATTTAAAGATTGTAAAATTCCTTTTAAAACCGTTGCGGTTGACCTTGAAAGCGGCAAAGAGGTTATATTCGGCAAAGGTTTATTGAAGCAGGCAATTAAAGCTTCAGCATCAATACCTATTATATTTCCGCCGGCATTTTATAAGGATCGTTATTTGATTGACGGAGGAGTTTTAAATAATGTTCCTTTAAATTGTCTCAGCGATAAAACAAAAGATACGCCTCATGTTTTAATGGGAGTAAAATTGATTAATTTTACTTCAAAACAATACATCTCAGGTATGGTATTTGCTAAATATCATCAAATGAAATATAAAAGCTTATTTAAAAAAATGAATTTTTTGAAAAATTATGTAAATAAACGAAAGCAGGATACACAGTTGTTGGTCGGTATAGCTCTGCGAGCACTTGATATAGCGTCAAAAGACAGCACAAATATAAGAATCCAGGAAGCGAAACCCGATCTTTTAATATCACCAAATGTTGAGTGCGGCTTATTGGAATTTGAAAAAGCCGAAGAAACCATACAAAAGGGCAGGGAAGCTATGATCGAAGCTTTACCTGAATTAAAAGAATATTTATACGGCAATCCGGATTATTAAGTTAAAACTTCCGCACCTTCGTCAATAACGGCTATAGTATGCTCCCATTGGCATGAGGGCATTTTATCTGCGGTAACAACGGTCCATTTGTCATCCAGGGTTATTATTTCAGATGTTCCCATTGCAACAATCGGTTCAATCGCAATTGTCATCCCGGACTCAAGTAATGGTCCGCGGGAGATATCTTTATAATTCAAAACACAAGGATCTTCATGCAATTGTGTTCCTATTCCGTGGCCGGTAAGTTCTTTTATTATATTGTATCCGTGTTTGTCTTCGATTATTTTTTGAATTGTCTCACCGATTATATTAAGAGGCGCTCCGGGTTTTATTTTTGATATTGCTTCTGATAATGCTTTTTTAACAACAAATGTGAATTCTTTAACTTTCTCATCTACATTGCCGATTAAAATGGTAATAGCGGAATCTGAATGATATCCCTTATGATATACCCCGCAGTCTATAGTTAAAATATCCCCGTCATTTAAAATTCTGTTATCGGGAATTGTATGAACCACCTGTTCATTAACAGAGGCACATATATTACCCGGAAATCCTTTATAACCTTTAAAAGATGCTTCAACATTATATTTTTTCATCAATTTGGCGGCATGCTCATCAAGATATTTTGTAGTAATTCCTATTTCGGTTTTATTTTTGAGTTCCCGCAAAATCGTATGAAGAATTTTTCCGCTTTCGCGCATTATATTGATCTGGTCCGGAGTTTTTATTATCGGAGGCATTTAAAAAGGATTATTTTAAAATGGGATCTAAAACTTTTTTCAATTCTTTATCCACTTCTTCAATTGTTCCGGAACCATCAACATGTATAAGCTTGCCTTCTTTTTCATATTCATCCACAACAGGCATTGTTTCATCTTTAAATGCCTTTAAACGTGTTTTAATACTTTCAACATTATCATCGGCTCTTGTAATAAGTTCACCGCCGCATTTTTCACATTTTTCTTTATCATAATCAGCCGGATAGACTTCTTTGCATTTACTGCATATTCTTCTTTTGGTTAATCTTTCCAAAGCTTTTTCTTCAGACAAATCAAGAATTACAGCCATATAGTTACGATCGTGTTTATCCAAAAGCTTATCAAGGGTTTGTTTTTGAATTTTTTTCCTCGGGATTCCGTCAAAAATAATACCTTTTCCTTCAGGAACCGTCTGCATAAAATTCTCAACAATTTCCATAACAACTTCATTGTCAACAAGATGTCCGGCTTCAATAATGGATTTTACTTTACGCCCCAATTCGCTGTCTTCTTTTGCAAGCTTTCTTAATTCGGCTCCGGTTTCAAAATATGCCATATCATAATAATCTCTCAAAATTTTACTTTGAGTTCCTTTACCCGATCCCTGAATTCCGAACATTAGAATATCCATTTTATTTCATCTCTAATAAAATTTACTGTAATCATGCATTACAAGCTGTGCATTTACTTGTCTTATCAATTCAAGCACAACTCCCACTATGATGATCATCCCCGCTCCGCTGATAAGAAGAGGAACACTGCCCATATTCAAGGAAGTAAACACCGAACCGAGCACAAGAGGCAGCACTGCAATAAATGCTATGAATAAACCTCCCCATAAATTCAGGCGGTTCGAAACTTTACCAAGATAATCGGCGGTTTCTTTGCCCGGTCTTATTCCGGGAATATACCCTCCTCGTTTCTGAAGGTTATCAGCTACCTGTTCAGGATTGAAAGTAATACTTACATAGAAGTAAGTAAATGCAATAACAAGTCCGAAATATACAAGCATATATAATGGACTGTTTACATGGAAGTAAGTTTGTATTCCATTGGCAATGGCCCGAAGCGTTTCATTCGCTGAATTTGCAAACAGCTGAGCCAATACACCGGGGAAAGTTGCCATTGAAACACCGAAAATTATAGGGATCATTCCTGCCTGATTCACTCTGATAGGTAATACGGCGTGGTCGCTTTTACCTCTGGTTCCTCTTCCTGCATAAATAATCGGTATCCGGCGATTACCCTCTGTAACCATAATTACGAAAACAAGGAGCGCGATGGTTACGAGAAGCATTAAAACAAAAGGTATTAATCTCTCGGTTTCAGCGGAAGCCAATGAGAATGTTTGGCCCAACATCACCGGTATTTGTGCGATGATACCTGTAAAGATTATTAAAGAAATACCGTTTCCGATACCGTTTTCAGTTATAAGTTCACCAAGCCACATTAAGAATACAGTACCTGCTGTAATAGTTAGCATAATAGGCAATACAACAGCCGGATTACCTATATTCGGCACAATAGGTACAGCAGCCTGTGAGTTAATAAGTACGATCATTCCGTAAGACTGCAAGAATGCAATCGGAACAGTCATCCATCTTGTATATTGATTTATTTTTCTTTTTCCCTGTTCACCTTCTTTACTTAGATTTTCAAGTTTAGGTACAATAACGGTTAAAAGCTGCATAATGATTGATGCATTGATGTAAGGGGACAGCCCCATTAATACAATTGAAAAATTTTCAGCCGAACCACCGGTTAAAGCACTGAAAATGCCTAACAACTGATTCTTGTTTATTACGGTTCTTATAGCATCAAGGTCAGCTCCCGGGATTGAAATCTGAGTACAGATTCTGAAAATCACGAGTATCGCCAGTGTATAAAGAATTTTTTTTCTCAGATCTTTGGAGTTCCAGATTTGTTTCAGATATTTAAACATAGGGTGGGGAAGTGGTTACGCTTCGGCGCTTTCGTCCTTAGCATCGGATTCTGATTTTGCCTCACAAGCGCCTCCGGCTTTTTTAATTTTCTCTTCTGCGCTTTTTGAGATTTTATCCGCATTAACGGTTAGCTTTTTTGTTAATTCGCCGTCTCCCAAAATTTTAACAGGCAAATTTTTTTTTGCAATCAGTCCTTTTTCTTTAAGAGTTTCAGCATTTACTGTCGCTCCCTCTTCAAACTTTTCCAAATCTTTAACATTAATTATTTGATATTCGGTTCTGTTGGGATTTTTAAATCCTCTGTACTTCGGCATTTTCTGGATGAACGGAGTCTGTCCTCCTTCAAATCCGGGTCTTACATTTCCTCCGCTTCTTGCTTTTTGGCCATTCATCCCTTTGCCGCTGTAAGTTCCTTTACCGGAACCGTTTCCTCTGCCAAGACGTTTTTTCCTGTGTCTTGCTCCTTTGTTGCTTTTTAATTCTGTTAAATTCATTTTAAATATTATTTATTAAATTATTCTTTGGGCGGTTTTGAGCCTTTTTCAGGTTCAACTTTCACTTTTTCTTCAGTTTTTGTTGGCTTTTTTGGAGCCTCTTCAATCCCTTTCTTGGGTCTTTCGGTTCTTTTTCTTAACATTTTCAAAGCTTCATATGCGCACTGTGTATTACTTACTTTATTGCTTGTACCAAAAGATTTACTTAATATATTTTTAATTCCCGCAAGTTCAACAACTTTACGTACAGCTCCTCCGGCAATAATACCCGTACCTTCTCCGGCCGGCATCATCATAATTCTGGAGCTTTTAAACTTGTGCTTAATATCATGAGGAATTGTATCTCTGAAAATGGGAACTATAATTATCGATCTTTTAGCTCTTTGAATCGCCTTTTGAATTGCAGTGGCAACTTCATTTGATTTACCTATACCTATTCCGACTTTACCTTTTCTGTTGCCTATAACAACGGTTGCTCTGAATCTTAGTCTTCGTCCTCCTTTTACCACCCTTGTTACACGGTCAATCTGAATGACTTCTTCATCATATTCTTTGACTTCTTTAATAGGTGCTCTTCCTTTTTTGTGTGCTGGTTTTGCCATACCTTAAGTTAGTTATTATAAATTATTAGAATTTAAGCCCCGCTTCACGAGCCGCATCAGCCAAAGCTTTTATTGTTCCATGGTATTTATAACCGTTACGGTCAAACACACATGATTCTATCTTAAGTTCTTCAGCTTTTTTTGCGGCTTCCGCACCAACTTTTTTTGCGGATTCCATGTTACTCGGCTTTTTATCTTTTATATCCGATACCGTAGTCAGAATTCTTGAATTCCGATCATCGATAAGGTGAGCGTAAATACTCATATTACTTTTAAACACAACCAATCTTGGCCTTTCAGGTGTGCCTTTAACTTTTTTGGCTATTTTATTGTGTCTTCTTTTTCTTGCGATTAGTTTCGTATTTGCCATTTTATTAATTTAATTAATTGTTATTGTTAATTATTCTCCTTTTGCAACCGCTTTACCAACCTTACGTGCAACATATTCATCTTCATATCTTATTCCTTTTCCTTTATAAGGTTCCGGTTTTCTGTAACTTCGTATTTTAGCTGCCACCTCACCTACAACTTGTTTATTTATTCCGCTTATTATTAATATGTTTTTCTTTTCTTTATCAATATCGAGTTTGATTCCTTCGGGTGCCTGATACTCGACGGGATGTGAGAATCCAAGATTTAAAGTAGCTTTGCTTCCCGATGCCTGGGCTTTATAACCAACCCCTATAACCTCAAGACGCTTTTCAAAACCTTTTGTTACACCTATTACCATATTATTTATAAGATTTCTTGATAATCCATGAAGGCTTTTTGATTCTTTATCTTCTCCATCTCTTAAGCAAACAACTTCGTTATCTTTAATTTCAACTTTAATTTTTGTATGTATTCTTTCCGACAATTCACCGTTTGGTCCTTTAACGCTCACAACACCGTCTTTTATATCAACGGTTACTCCTTCCGGTATTTCAATTGGTAATTTTCCTATTCGTGACATAATGATTTAATATAATTATTGATTAATATACTTTACAAACGGCTTCTCCACCGATTTGTTTGTTTCTTGCCTCTTCTCCCGGCATGATTCCATGGGAGGTTGATAGTATAAGAACTCCAAGTCCGTTTTTTACCGCTTTAATATCTTTTGATCTCATATATATTCTCTGGCCCGGCTTACTTAACCTTACAAGATTCAGCGGTTCTTTTCCCCATGGGTTGATTTCAAGCATAAGTTCTTTGAATTTTCCGTTTTCTTTAATTTCGTATTTACCCACAAACTTTCTTTGCTGCAAAACTTTAGTTATATCTTCTTTAATTTTTGAGTAAGGCATAATACATCTGGAATGCCTTGCTATCGATGCATTTCTTATTCTTGTTAAGTAATCTGCAATTGGGTCTGTATTCATAATTTTAATTTATAATTAGTGATTTTAATATTTTAATTTTCACGCTTCACATAACTACGCTTTGGGAACTCTACCAAGAGGATTTGGTCAGCCCCGCTATTTTACCTTTTTGGGCAAGTTCTCTTATACATATTCGGCACATATTGAATTTTCTTATGTACCCTCTGTTTCTGCCGCATCTTTCGCATCTGTTATAAACTCTTGTAGGGAATTTGGGTTTTTTCCCCTGTTGTACAGCGTTAAGGTATTCTTTCTTCTTTTTTCTGGTTTTTACAATTAGTGCTTTTCGAGCCATTATAATTTTAGTTACTTTTTAAATGGAAAGCCAAGAGCTTTTAATAATTCTCTGCCATGATCATCATCTTCGGCCGAGGTGTTTATACAAATCTGCAAACCATGAATTTTTACTATATCATCCGGATTAATTTCAGGGAATACAATGTGTTCTTTAAGTCCTACGGAGTAGTTCCCTTTACCATCGAATGCTTTTTTTGAAATTCCTCTGAAGTCCCTTACACGCGGGAAAACTATATTTACAAGTTTTTCAATAAAATCATACATACGTTCTCCTCGCAGCGTAACCATCAATCCGTTGGGCATGCCTGCTCTTATTTTAAAGTTTGATATGGCTTTTTTAGCTTTTTTCAAAACAGGTTTTTGCCCCGTGATTGCTTTGAAATTTTCTTCAAATTCCGTGAAGTCTTTACTCCCTGCCGTATATAATGTACCAAGCCCCGCATTAACAATAACTTTTTCAAGCCTTGGCACAGCATGCTTGTTTTTTATTCCAAGTTCTTTCATTAGCTGTGGAGCTATATCTTTTTCGAACCTTTTTTTTAATGCTGATTTTTCTTTAGCCATTTTTATCAGTTAGGAATTTAGACGCTTCGCTTCGCTCGCGTCCGTTATTATTTAGATTCAAGTTTATCAAGTGATTCATTACATTTTTTACAAATTCTTTGTTTTTTACCTGTTTCCAGTTTTTTGTAGCCCACTCTTGTTGCTTTTTTACAATTGGGGCATATTGCCATAACATTACTCACATTCATAGGTGCTTCAAATGTTATTTTACTGCCCGGTCTTGTCTGTGTTTTTTTTATATGTTTTGTTCTCATATTCAGTTTTTCCACCACAACCTTTTCATCCTTTGAATTTGTTCGAATTACTTTACCGGTTTTATTGCGGTCTTTTCCTGTTATTACCAATACATTGTCGTTTACTTTAATTTTCATAGATATTTAAATTACTTCTGGTGCTAGTGATATGATTTTCTGGAAACCTTTTTCTCTCAGTTCCCTTGCAACCGGTCCGAATACACGGGTCCCTTTTGGCTGCAAATCTTTATTAATAATTATAACCGCATTTTCATCAAATCTTATATATGACCCGTCCTTTCTGCCGATTTCTTTCCGGCATCTCACAATAACGGCTTTTTCCACCGATTTTTTTTTAACCGTACCTTTTGGCGCAGCTTCTTTTACAGATACAACAATTATATCTCCGATAGAGGCGTATTTTCTTTTTGATCCTCCAAGTACTTTGATGCATTTCACCATTTTTGCGCCTGTATTGTCCGCTACCTGTAATTTACTTTCCGGTTGTATCATGATATTTACTTGTTAATAGTCGGCTTTGCCGTTGTCCATCTTTTTAATTTACTGATCGGTTTACTTTCGTAAATCGTTACTTTATCTCCCAACTCATATTTGTTTTCAGGATTGTGAGCATAGAATTTTTTAGAGACTCTGTATCTTTTCTTGTATTTAGGATGATTTTTGTATGAATGTACAGTAAGGATCAAAGTCTTATCCGTTTTTTTTCGTGTCACTATGCCTGTTTTTGTTCTCATATTATTAAGGAGTTAATTATTTTTCTTTGAGTGATTCAGATTCGGCTTTTTCTTTTTTTTCAAGTTCGTTCTGAATGGTCCCAATCCGTGCTCTGTATCTTCTTAATTTACTTATTTCATGATTAGCCTTTGATGAACCGGTACTTACTTCAAATCTTGTTTTAAACAAATCTTTTGATGCTTTTGCGAATTCATCTTTTAATTCCTTTGCCGATAATTTTTTTAATTCATTCAGTGTTAACATTATTATAATTGTTTATGTGCTGATACAACTCTGCATCTAACCGGCAGTTTATGCGCCGCTCTTTTTAATGCTTCGTAAGCTACTTCTTCAGGTACACCGTTCAATTCAAATATAATTCTTCCCGGTTTTACAACATCAACATATCTGTCGACAGCGCCCTTCCCGCTACCCATTGGTGTTTCCGCTCCTTTTTCAGTGATCGGCTTCATCGGGAATATTCTTATCCATATTTTCCCGCCTCTTTTACAAAAGTGTGTAATTGCTCTTCTTGCCGCTTCAATTTGTCTTGAGTTTATTTCGCACGCATCCATTGATTTCAATCCGTAATCACCGAAACTTAATATATTTCCGCGCATAGCTTTGCCTTTGAGCTGACTTCGCCCTCTGTGCATTTTTCTGTATTTCATTTTTTTTGGTGCGAGCATAATTATTATTTAGATTTAGTGGTTTTTTTAGTTGTGGATTTATTTTTTGCTGCAAATTTTTTAGGATATGCTTTCTTTGGTTTTGTATCATCTTTTTTCGCTTCACCGCCTTCAGTGGCTCCGGACATTTCATCTTTGAATACATCACCTTTATAAATCCATACTTTTACACCGATAGCTCCGTAAGTCGTGTTTGCAGGTATATAAGCGTAATCGATATCAGCTCTGAATGTGTGTAAAGGGATTTTACCCTTTGAGAAGAATTCACTTCTTGCAATTTCAACACCATTCAGTCTTCCGCCAACTCTTACTTTTGCACCTTTTGCTCCGCCTTCCATTGCTTTATCTATAGCCATTTTAGCTGCTCTTCTGTAAGAGATTCTTTTTTCTATCTGTTTTGCAATCGACCCGGCTACGAGCCCGGCATCAACTGCAGGGTTCTTAATTTCATTAATATTAATTTTAAATTGGCTTCCGAACTTTTTTTCAAGTTGTTCTCTTAATGCTTCAATAGTTTCTCCGCCTCTTCCTATAATTAACCCGGGTTTAGCGCTATGAACATTTATTACAACCGCATTTGCGGTTCTTAGTATTTCCACCCGCGAAACACCGGAGTCAACCAATTTTCCGCGAATCGTATCTTCGATGGCAAAATCTTCATGTAATGTTTTGTTATATTTTTTCTTGTCTGCATACCATTTTGAATCCCAGAAACGATTCACTTTCATACGCATGCTAACTGGATTGACTTTTTGTCCCATAGATTATTTAGATTTAGTTGATTTAGGTTTATCGGTATTTAGTCCTACGGAAACGGTGATGTGTGATGTTCTTTTTAATATCGGATGTACTCTTCCCCTTGATATCGGCACGCTTCTTTTTAATGTTCTTCCTTCGCTTACTACGATTTCTTTAATAACCAACGAGTCTTTATTCTGTTTAAAATTGTTTTCGGCATTCGCAATCGCGCTGTTTAAAACTTTATAAAGTATTTTTGCAGCTTTTTTCGGTGTGAATTTAAGAATATCCAGTGCTTTAACAGCATTTTTTCTTCTGACCAATCCGGCAACTAAATTTGCCTTTTTTGGTGATATCCGAACATGTTTTGCGATTGCTTTCATAATTATTTAGCTAGTTTGCCTCCGTGGGCTTTGAATTTACGAGTAGGAGCGAATTCTCCGAGTTTGTGGCCAACCATATTTTCCGTAACCAATACGGGAATATGTTGCTTGCCGTTATGAACTCCGAATGTGTGCCCAACAAATTCAGGCGAGATATCACAGTCACGAGCCCATGTTTTCATAACATTCTTTTTGCCGCTTGATTCCATTCGTTCTACTTTTTTTAGTAATCTCGGGTCTACAAAAGGCCCTTTTTTACTACTTCTTGCCATATTTGCGATTTTTAAGAATATGTTTATCTGAATATTTTCTTTTTCGTGTTTTAAAACCGAGTGCAGGCATTCCCCATGGAGTCTTCGGATGTTTAAGCCCGATTGGCTGGTTCCCTTCACCTCCTCCATGCGGATGATCGCATGGATTCATAACTTTACCTCTAACTTGCGGTCTTTTACCCATATTTCTCATTCTTCCGGCTTTACCGATTCTCATATTTGCGTGTTCTACATTACTTACGGTTCCGTAGGTGGCATAACAAGCTTTATTTACAAGCCTTATTTCACCCGAAGGAAGCTGAACCTGCGTATGCTTCGCATCTTCCTGTGAAACAATTTTTGCAGCCGCACCGGCTGATCTTACAATTTTTCCGCCTTTTCCAACAGTTAATTCAATGTTATAAACCAGGAAACCTACGGGAAAGTTTTTAACAAGCATTCTGTTACCCGGTTTTAATTTGGTTTTTTCGGCACATAACAAACTGTCTCCGGCTTTTATACCCTGAGGAGCCAGGTGGTACCTTTTTTCTCCGTCGGTATATTGAACAAGTGTAATATAAGATGTTCTGTAAGGATCATATTCCACCGCCATAACTTTGCCTTCAATATTATGTTTATCGGTTCTTTTAAAATCCACTGTTCTGTAAAGTTTTTTATGACCACCACCTCTGTGTCTTATGGTAAGTTTGCCTTGGTTGTTTCTTCCCGATCTTTTATTGATTCGTTTTGTTAATCTTTTTTCAGGTTTACTTTTAGTTACCTCGCTAAAGGTGTACTTACTCATGTTTCTTCGTGCCGCTGATGTTGGTTTTACTGTTTTTACCGCCATTATGATTTTTTAGATTTAGGTTTTTTAGTATCTTTGAATTTTGTAATATCAATGCTTTTACCTCCTTTAATTGTGAACATTGCTTTTTTCATGGGCTTTCTTTTTACAAATATACTTCTGCCCATATATCTTGTTTTCGGTCTGATCGGAGTAACCGTTACTTTTTCAACATCTGCTCCGTAAATGGATTTAACAGCGTTTTTTACATCGACCTTTGTTGCATTTTTGTCGACAATAAACACATATTTGCCTTTATCCGAGAGCATTGTGCTCTTTTCCGTAGTTACCGGATCTTTTAGTACCTGATTTAAATCCATGTTTATTATTTAGTTGATTCTTTTTTTGCGCTCGCAGTGCTCGCTTTAGAGCTTGGCGCCTTAGGCGCTCGGCTCTGATAAATTTCTTCCATTTTAGTTAGTGCCTCTTTTGTAAAAAGTACATTTTTATACTTTTGAAGGTCCGCTATATTTAAATAATTAACTAAAATTGTTTTAACATTAGGCAGATTGCTTGATGACTTCTGAATCGTTTGATTTTTTTCCGGAATCACAAGCAATACATTTCTTTCAACAGGTAATTTTTTTATCATTTCGGCAAACGGTTTGGTTTTAACCTCTCCATCATATGCTTCCAAAGCCATAACCCGCCCCTCTTTAGCTTTAACCGACAATGCAGAGAATAATGCTTTTCTTCTCTGTTTTTTTGGCATAGCAACTGCATAATTTCTATTATTTCTCGGTCCGAAAACCGAACCTCCACCTCGCATATGCGGCCCCACATTAGAACCCTGACGAGCATAACCGGTACCTTTTTGTCTGTGAGGCTTTTTGCCTGTAGCCTTCACATCCGCTCTCTGCTTAACATGAGCGAAAGGGGCTCTTGCATTAGCCTGTTGTCTTATTAAAGCCTGATGAATCAAGTCTTCGTTAAACGGAACTTCAAAGAATTCCTTTTTTAATTCAACCTGATCTTTCTTTTCGCCTGTTTGTGTGTATAAATCCGCCTTCATTATTTGGCTGTGTTGTTAGCTTTAATAAATATTAGTCCTTTATTTGGGCCCGGAATCGAACCTCTTAATCCGATTACATTATTTTTTTTATCAAGATATTCAACTTTTATTTTTTTCAATGTGATTTTTTCATGACCCATATGCCCCGGCATTTTTTTACCTTTATCCACTCTGCCCGGTGCCGCACACGCGCCAATCGCACCCGGTTCTCTGTGATGGTGTGATCCGTGTGTTTCAGGCCCTCTTGCAAAGTTCCATCTTTTAATTACACCTGCGAATCCTTTACCTTTTGAAATTCCGCTTACTTCAACAGTTTGTATTTCGTTGAATTTTCCCAAATCTACAGTATCTCCTTTTTTATATTCCTCTCCTTCATCCAGTTTAACTTCTTTTAAATGTGCGAATTTTCTGGTTTTTTTAGGCTTGGCCAATTTGGAAAATCCCAGGACTATCGCCGGATATCCGTCTTTCTCTTCTGTCTTTACCTGGTGAACCTCGTTTGGTTCACACTCTACAAGAGTTATCGGGATCACACGACCATCGTCTTGAATGACGCGAGTCATACCTAATTTTTTTCCCAGTATTCCCAGCATGTTTACTTAATTGGTTAATGCGATTTAAAGATCTTTAGTTTTGGCCTTGTTTATAAGGCGCCCTTAAATCGATCGAGTAACGTAAAAAAACATATTGCCGGCCAAGTATAAGCGAGCAATATGTAGAAGTCAATATTTTTTTTAAGAGAATTAAGTTCTTTTTCTTAAAATGTCTCTTCTTGCTTTTCTTCTGTTATATCTAGATGATATTTTTGGCCATGCTTTTGTACCATTGAATTTTAATTCATATCCAACTTTGCCATTAGCATAACCTATTGAGATGTCAACTCCATATCCGTGTAGAGTTTGATTTAATCTGTTTTGAAGATTATTAGCATCATTTTCATTGTTAATCATCGTATTTTTAATGATTTTTTCGGCTATGTCTTTATAAAATTTTTCAGCTATTTTTGCCCTTTTTTCGGCCTGCTCTTTAGAAGACCCACTGAATCCTTCCACTTTAAAACCACCGGAAAACTTGGTTTCAATTTCTATATTTGCAGAATTCTTTTTTGACATTTCTTTTTTAATTTTTTTATGGTTTTCTTTTTTGTTGACATATGCAGCTAATTCTTTAGCTGCTTTATCGGGATTTATTTTTTTGCCTCGATATTTATATATAGATTTTTCAGTTTCAGCTGCTCCAAACACTCCTCCACCGAAACCTTTATTTGCTTCAGTTTCCTTTTTTAAAACACTTTCTTTCATCCATTTTGAAAGAATCTTTTTTTGTTGATCAGGTGATTTTTTTCGTAGTCTTTTTAATCCTTCTTCTAATTTACCACGTCCTGACAAAGCTCTGTAAAACTCTACTGCCAAGCTATGTTTGACTTCTTTTGAAAGTTCATTGGTTTCTTTTGCCATCTCACGAGGACGGGGTTTTTCTCCGCCATGTCTGTAAATTAAACGATTTTCTGAAAATAGATTTTTCATTTTTATTTTTGGTTAGTTCTAACCTAATCTTGTATATGCAAGACGTTGTATTGCACGGTCGATTTTATCAGTAGCTTTTGTAACCTGGTTGTTATTTAGTTTAGGATCATTTGAACTTCTTACAGCTGATTTTATTTCTTCGGTTCTTCCAACCGGGTTGTTTTCATGCTTTTTCATGAATTTTTTAGCAGCTGTTTTCAATTCGGCATTGTCAGGATCTTCGTTTGTTTTTAATACTTTTTTTGTCAGTTTAATTAAGGTGTTTTTTTTAACTTCAGCAGATTTTGGAGCTGCTTCCGGTGTGCCCTCCAATCCGAAGTAAATTAAACGATTTTCTGAAAATAGATTTTTCATTTTTATTTTTGTTAATTATCTATTAATATATTATACCTAAAACAACTACATTTAGCAATCTTATTTGATTTGGTAATTATCCAGAAGACAGTGGAGGTATAATGAAAATACTGAAGAATATCAA
>CAYFUK010000007.1:0-30064 GCA_964346325.1 uncultured Candidatus Peribacteria bacterium
GAAGCCGAGAAGCAGCTTATGAAAATTTACGAATCCAAAAGTATTTGGGTTAAGCCCATAACGCGAGAAGAATACGAATCATACGAAAAAAGTGAGCGTGAAGACAGCGATAATCACTTGAATATCGAACGTCTTGGCAAAGAAACACTCATTGCCGACCTTGCGTACTATAAATTCCTAGAAGATCATGAAGTAGCCTACAGAGTCGATTTGATTGATCAGAATCAAAAGGTAAAAAAACAGCTTTTCTTTAAGCTTCTTCCTCGGGAAGATTAAAATTCCGCAGACTTCTGTGCTCACGACCGTTATTGAACATATTTGTAAAAAATCTTATGCCCTGCTCGAATTGGTTGTAAGTAAAATTATCAAAAGAAATACATTCCAAAAGCAAATCTAAGATTTCTTCCCATACTTTATTATATTTTTTTTTATTCAAATATAAAGAATCTCTTATTTTGCCCGCTTTGCCGTTTCTGATCAAACTTTTAAACTTAATTGACTCTTTATTAACGTATTCAAATAAAGCCCCATGAGAAATCCCTATAAAATCCATAACAAATTCCCAAATATCATCATATTTTTTATCTTCTATATTAAAAGCTTGTCTTAAAAATTCAGGTCCTTTATTTGTAAATATATCTTTTATATAGTGCGAATTCTTTTTTACGCATACTTTTACGGCATCTTTTTCGTAAATTAAATAATCAAATATAATCTTCCAAACTTCTTCATCCCCTATATCAAGTTTTTTCTTGAGTTCATAAGGGCCGTTTTCAAGATAAAACTTTAAAAGTTTTTTGTCGTACTTTTCAACCAGTGTGATTATTCGATTTTTTTGAATTCTTGAATCCATAAAATTTACTTGATTTAACAAAGGCGATTTATTATACTTAATTCTTAAAGTTTGTCAAGTTTATTGGATTGAAAATGTTTTACATAAGCATATAGTTAAAATACTTTTTATCAATAAAATCCTTAATATATGCGAAAACACCGAAAAGTAACCAAAGATATGATAATTCTCGAGGTTCTTCAAAAACATCCTGAAACCTTTGATATTTTTATGGATCACGAGATAGGTTGCGCCGTATGTCACGCCGCTGAATTTGAAACAATTGAACAGGGTTTATCATCACACGGAATAAACGCAGATAAATTTGTAGAATTATTAAATGAAAAAATCGAAGCAGACAGCAAAAAATAATTACGAGTAACTTTATTCAATTGGGGTTGACTACTAAGCTATGAATAGTATAATAGCATCTTTTAAAATATTACTTATTTATTATGGAATCAAATGAAGAAGAAAGATATGATTTATATCATGAAAAAAAGGGCATATTTTCCAAAATTTTTAAATTTTTATTTTTTGTTGGATTCATAGGTCTGATTATATATGGAATAATGCTTTTATTGGGGGGATGTGAGTCGGATAATAAAAATATTGATCAGGAAGAACAAACGCAGAAAACTGAAGAAACGGAACAAGATAATGAGGTTGAAGATTCAAAAGATTCCGATGAAAATATCGAAGATAACGGAAGCACTGAAGTTGAAAGTGTAATAATCGATAATGACCCGTTAAAAAGAATAAATTTTAATAAAGTCGGAAATGTTGAACCGTTTAAAAGCGCTACGGTTACTTCACAAACTTCCGGTACAATAACCGATTTTGAAATTAATGAAGGCGACAAAGTCGAAGAAGAACAGCAGTTAGCCGTTATTGAAGACTCTGTTGCAACAAAAACAGCTGAAATTAATTATTTAACCGCCTTAACAAGTCTTGAAAACGCCGAAAGATCACTTAAAAGCACAAAATCGTCTGTTGATCAGGATATAAAAATGGCTGCATTGGGTGTGGAAAGTGCAAAATTAAATTTAAAAAATGCCATAGATTCATATAATAATGCGATACTAAGCTGGGACGAACAAATAAAATCAGCTATGCTGGCTGTTCAGTCGGCCCGAATCGGCTATTCAGGTGCCCAGGAGAGCTATTACAATATAGTAACATCAACTGAAACAAATCTTGAAGATACAATAGATAACTCATTATCATCGGTTGTTTCGGGCATTACACTTATTGAAAACGCGGCACAGTTATCGGAACAAATGCAAAATGACGATGAAGATTTATATGAAGAATATGACTATTTATCGGATAAATATGATGATATTAAAAATGATAATGATGTACATGAAACAATTTATTTAATCGAATATCTGCTTGATGCTTTGGAAGAAAGCCAGGAAGTGCTTTTGGATCTAAAAAATCAAGCTGATGACCGTACAACAAAAAACAGTGTTACCGCACTAATTACATCGATTGACCAATCGAAATCAGGTTTAAATATGGCCGTACAGGGATTAAATAACAGTTTATTGGGAGCCCAGGCACAGCCCGAAGGTGCATTTACAGGTATGGAGTCCGCTGAAACAGGTGTACTTTCAGCCGGAAAAGCTTTGGATATAGCTCGTGCCAATCAAAAAACACAATTGGAGTCATTGGCAAATGCCGTTGAGCTATCAAGAAAACAACTTGATTCAGCAATTGCTCAACTCCAAAATGTTAAGGCAAAAGCAAAACTTCAGGTTATAGCTGCCGAAACCCAGCTTGCACAAATAGAGGGCCGGGCAAAGATTGCGGAAACCAACCTTGAGGGAACTATTGTTAAATCCCCTATTAAAGGCACTTTACTGCAAAAATTCGCGAAAGAAGGCAATTATGTCAATCCATCACAAACAATTGCTGAAATCGGAGATATGAGCAAAGTTTATATAATAGTCAGCTTAACCGCCGAGGAACTGAAATACGTAAAATTGGGTCAGGATGTACAAATTGAAGCTCCCGGAGGAATCACAAAAACCGGCAAAATAACAAAAGTCCTTCCTGCTCTCGATCCTGTTACTAAAAAAGTGCAGGTTAAGATATTATTACCAAATAAAGACCGAAAATTAATATCGGGGATGTTTACTGATGTTTTATTCAGTGATGCTCAAAAAAACTCGGTTGGAGCTTTGGTTCCTTTTAAAAGCATACTTTTTGAAACAAACGGTACATTTGTTTATGTAATTGAAAACAACAAAGCTGTTAAAAAATCGGTTAAGCCGGGACAAATAGTGGGTTCTGAAATAGAAATCACAGACGGTTTAAATCAAGGTGACAAAGTTATAACCAAAGGTGCAAAATTGATTAACGAGGGTGATCTTGTAAAAGATATATCTGATAATCAGTAAAAAAATGCCGCAATATTCTGATAAGGAAATCAAAGAAATAAAAAAATCACCCTGGAATTTTTTCATAAAACACAAGAAAGTCACTTCTTTAATAATAGCTATTATTTTTATATGGGGTGCCACTTCTATAATGGGTATTCCAAAAGAAATTCAACCGGAAGTTGAACTGCCTTACGGTTCGGTTTTAACAACTTATCCGGGTGCGAATCCGTTGGATGTTGAGCAACTCGTAACTGAAGAAATCGAAACCGCGGTAGCAAATGTAAGTGATATTAAAAGATTAAATTCAACTTCACAATTTGGATTTTCATCCGTTGTGGCCGAGTTTGAAAGCGATGTTGATTTAAATCAGGCAATTAATGATTTAAGAAACGCAGTGGAACAAGCACGGCCGGAACTACCCGAACAAGCTTCCGATCCCGTTGTGGCATCGTTTGATGCGAATTCTCTGCCGGTAATAATTTTTTCATTACTTGGTGATTTGCCGGAAGACCAATTAAAAACCGTAACTGAAGATGTTCGGGATGAACTTAAAAAAGTAACGGGAGTTTCTGAAGTAAACATTATCGGAGCAAGAGATAAAATTATTGAAGTAAATATAAATCAGCGAGCTTTAGAAGAGTTCGCTGTAACACTGAATGACATATCAAGAGCAATACAAAATGCCAATATTAACTTCCCTATCGGCCGTATTAAAAATGATGGTGTTAAATATTCGGTAAGGCTCGAAGCGGAAATTCAAAGCACATATGAACTCACACAAATACCAATAAAGCAAATTGCTTCAAATGAAGGCGATATTAATTTTATAACTTTACAGGACGTTGCTGAAATCACGGAAGAACTGGAAGAAAAAACCACAATTGCACGGGTTGGTTTGCCTGACAAAGGAACTATTCAAAATGCAATATCACTTCAGGTTTATAAAAAAGATTCGGCGAATATGGTTGATGTAGCGGAAGGTGCAAAGCAAAGGCTTGAAGAATTAAAAGGTAATGTTTTGCCGGACTTCATTAATATTCATGTTGCCAGCGATAATTCGGAATTTTTAAAAGATGACTTTGAAACACTCGGTAAAAACGGCATAGCAACAATAGTTTTGATTATGGTGTTTTTGTTCATATTTCTGGGATTCAAAGAAGGTGTTATAGCCGGGCTCAGCATACCTTTTTCAATGCTGATTACAATCGGTGTACTTTATGTATCGGGTGAATCGCTTAATTCACTTACTTTGTTTTCATTGGTTTTCGCACTGGGATTATTAATTGATAATGCGGTTATAATTATTGAAGGGATTTATGAAAATCTTAAATCAGGCAGATATACTTCGTACGGAGCAGCTGTTATCGGAGTTAAAGAATTCAAGTGGCCTATTATTGCAGGTACATTAACCACTGTATTCGCATTTTTGCCTATGCTTACAATAAGCGGAATCATGGGTGACTTCATGAAAATCATCCCAATTACTGTTACAACCATACTTATTGCCTCATTGTTTGTTAATTTAACCATAACCCCGACTTTATCGAGCAAATTTTTAAAACCGGGAAAAACCAAAAACCTTTTTAAAGGTCTGCAAAAATGGTACAGAAATTTTATTTATGAAGTTCTTGATTCAAAATTCAAAAAAGGCCTGGTACTGGTTTTAATGACAACAGTAATGATTATTTCTTTTTTATTACCTGTTACGGGTGTTGTAAAAAGTGAATCATTCCCTATTTCCGACTTCAAATATTTTTATGTGGATATTGAAACACCTCCGGGAACAACTCTTGAAGAAACAAACAAAGTTGTTAAGCGTGCTGAAGAAATTTTAATGAAATTTCCCGAAGTTAAAAGTATAACAACGGGAGTCGGGACTAACGCGGGAAGTTCTTTCAGATCAATAATTGATACTGCGCAGGATAATACAAATATTGCTTCAATAACGGTAAATCTTGTTGATAAAAGTAAACGCGATTTTAAAAGTTATGAATTATCGGAAAAATTCCGCGATGAACTTAAAGTTGTAGAGGGCGGTGAAATTTCTATTTTTGATTTACAGGGAGGGCCCCCTTCCGGAGCTCCGATCGAAGCGAGAATAACCGGACCCGATCTGCAAAAACTTGAACAAATTTCAAGCAGAATAGCAGATTATCTTAAAGAAATTGACGGCACATTGGGAGTTGATACTTCCGTTGAAAAAGGTGCGGGAGAATTTAACATCACCGTAAACAGAAATAAATTAAACTATTACGGCATCGCTCCTGTTCAGATAGCATCTCTGCTCCGAAGCGGTATTAAAGGGGCTGAAGCGACCGAATTAAGAAAAAACGGTGAAGATATTGAAGTTGAACTTAAATATGCGTTTTCAGGCGATGATATTACAATTGATGAATTGAACAATATACTTGTTGTTTCGCCCGTTGCGGGTATGGTGCCTGTAAGCGAACTTGTAAATGTTGAATTTCAGGAAAACTTAACCGGTATTTCGCATCTCGACGAAGAAAGGGTTATCAGAGTAAGCAGTTACCTTGAAGATAGAACAACCATTGAGATAGTTGATGATTTGAATAAAAAGCTTGAAGACAATCCTTTGCCTAAAGGTTACGGCATAAAATTCGGCGGAGAATTTGAGGAAGTGATGCAATCATTTAAAGACCTCGGCACAGCCCTTTTGGTGGGACTATTATTAATAGGTGTATTGCTTGTATTACAGTTTAAATCATTCAGACAGCCATTTATTATTATGCTTTCGTTGCCTTTTGCATTAACCGGTGTATTTTTTGGATTGGCGATTATGAATATTACAATTTCCATTCCTTCGGTTATCGGAATTGTGGGGCTCGCGGGAGTTGTTGTTAATGATGCGATTGTTTTAATAGACCAAATGAATAACAACCGACTCAGGGGCATGAAATTTAAAGAATCGATTGCCGAAGGCGCCACCTCGCGTTTACAGCCCGTATTTTTGACTACGGCAACTTCAATATTCGGTATTTTACCTTTGGCGCTCACCGATGAAATTTGGGGAAGCCTGGGTTTTGCATTTATATTCGGATTAACAACACAGTACTTTTTGGTTCTGCTACTTGATCCGATTTTATATTCAATTCTTTCAAAAAAAGACAGAGGCCGGGAAGATCCTAAAATTCTTAACAAAACAACGGAAGAGGTATAGAATAAAATTCCCTTAAGAACAATTATGCCCGAATTTGCTGAAATCTGTTTAAAAAGAAGAATGCCCGACAATCTTCGCACTCTTACTTATAGTGTTCCCGTAGATTTAAAATTAAATGAAGGCAGTTATGTAACGGTTCCTTTACGAAATAAGACCGAAGAAGGTATTATTCTAAATATTTCCGATTCAAAACCCATATATCCAACAAAAGATATAAAAGAATTGATTTATGACTACCCTATTCTACAAAAATGGCAGATAGAACTTGCCAAATGGATGTCGGAATATTATTTTGCTCCTATTCAAAAATGTATTAATTTATTTCTTCCTCCAAAATTTTATAAAATTGAAGATCTAAAAAAATCCAAATCAAAAAAAATCGAACAAAAACACAATTTAACAAATCAGCAAAAAGAAGCAATAAACAAAATTCTTAAAACCAATAAAAAATTTACATTGCTGCACGGCATTACAGGTTCGGGTAAAACGGAAATATATGTGAATCTTGTTGAAGAGTATCTGGCTAAAGGGCAGCAATGCTTATTGATTGTTCCCGAAATATCTTTAACACCTCAAATGGTTGAATATTTCGAAAGAATTTTTGGAGATAACACTGCAATATTACACAGCAGGTTAACCCAAAAAGAACGTTCACTTGAGTGGCTTAAAATATTTTTTAAAAAAACCCCCATAGTAATAGGGCCCAGATCAGCGGTTTTTGCACCGCTTTCAAATCCGGGAATGATAATACTTGATGAAGAACATGAATTTTCTTATAAACAGGAACAGGCACCCCGTTACCACACATCAAAAGTAATTGAAAAATTAACCGAATTAACCGATGTTAAAGTTGTACTGGGAAGCGCAACCCCAAGTGTGGCAACATATTATAAAGCAAAAAATAATGATTATGAACTTGCGGAACTGAACGAAAGAATAGGCGGAGCAAGTCTTCCCGAAGTAAATATAGTTGATTTAAGAGATGAATTTATTAAACAAAATTATTCCGTTTTAAGTGAAAAATTACAGGAAAAAATTACACAGACCTTAAATGAAAATAAACAAACCATACTTTTTTTGAACAAAAGAGGAGCTGCCTCGGCTGTTATATGCCGTGAATGCGGTTATATGGAAAAATGCAGTGCCTGTGATGTTCCAATGACTTATCATAGCTCATTACCTGAACAAACAGGATTTAAACCAAGCTTAATTTGTCATCATTGCGGATTAATCGGTCGAGTTCCGACCAAATGTCCGGAATGTAAAGGAGTTTCAATAAAGTTTGTGGGGGCGGGCACGCAAAAGGTTGAACAGGAGGTTAAAGCCATGTTCCCCAATGCACGTGTTGCAAGAGTTGATAAAGATACAACAACAAAACGCGGAAGTTTTGATGAAATCTACAATAAATTAAAAAACCGGAAGATTGATATTCTGATAGGCACTCAAATGATAGGAAAAGGCCTTCATTTTCCGAATGTAAATCTGGTAGGGGTTATTCTTGCCGATATAGGGCTGCATTTTCCTGATTTTAGAAGCTCGGAGCGTACTTTTCAGTTACTTACTCAGGTTGCGGGCAGGGCCGGACGCGGGGATTCGGCCGGCGAGGTTATAATTCAAACTTATATGCCGGAAAACTACTCCGTTAAATATGCAAAAAATCATGATTTTAGGAGTTTTTATGAATATGAAATAGAACAAAGAAAAAAATTCAGTTATCCCCCGTTCGGTGAATTGATAAAATTAACGTTTGTTGAAGAAAAAGCTAAAAAAGCAATGATTGATGCAAAAAATGTTTATGAAAAATTACAAAAGCATGTGCCTGAAACCGTTCAGATTAATCTTTATCCATCACTTATCTATAAACTCCATAATAAATACAGATGGAATGTGTTATTGCAGGGACAAAATTTAACGGATTATATAAAAAATATCGAATTACCTTCAAGCTGCAGGATTGATGTTGATCCGATTTCAATTAGTTAGTATACTCATCATTAGAATTGATTAATCAAAAATTCAATGAAAAGAGTACTTTCCGGAGTACAGCCAAGCGGAAATCCACACCTGGGAAACTATTTCGGTGCAATGAAGAATCATATAGAAATGCAAAAAAAATATGATACTTATATTTTTATTGCAGACTATCATGCATTAACAACAGTACGTGACCCCGTTAAAATGAAGCAAATGACTCTTCATCTGGTTTTGGATTATCTGGCACTGGGGCTTGACCCCGAAAAAACAGTGTTTTTTAAACAAAGTGATGTTTATGAACACGCGCAGTTAAAATGGATTTTGGATTGCATAACTCCGCACGGACTTCTGGAACGTGCACATGCATGGAAGGACGCACTGGCAAAAGGAAAAAAAGAACCTACTGCAGGTCTGTTTAATTATCCGGTATTAATGGCGGCCGATATACTTTTATATAAACCCGACCTTGTTCCCGTAGGAAAAGATCAAAAACAGCATGTGGAAATAGCAAGAGATATTGCAATCAAATTCAATAATACTTTTACCGATGTTTTTAAACTGCCTGAACCGTACATCCCCGATGATTCAGCTGTTATAAAAGGAACAGACGGCCAAAAAATGAGTAAAACATACGGAAATGTCATTGAAATATTTGCAGATGAAAAAACTCTAAAAAAACAGGTGATGAGTATTGAAACAAATTCAACTCCTCTGGAAAAACCAAAAGATCCAAAAACCTGCAATGTTTTTTATTTATATTCACTTTTTGCAAATGAAAAAGAGAAATCCGATCTTAAAGCCAAGTATAAAGCCGGTGGTTTTGGATACGGTGATGCGAAAAAATTATTATTAGCGAAAATTCTTTATTATTTTGCGGAAAATCGCAAAAAAAGAATTGAACTATCGTCAAATTTGAATTACATTAATAAAGTATTGCAAAAAGGAGCTGAAAAAGCCGGAAAAGAAGCTGAAAAAACAATGGATAAGGTGAAAAGCGCTGTCGGATACGTAAAAAAATTCAATTAACATATTTATGGCTACCAAATACATATTTGTTACAGGAGGTGTATGCAGCTCTCTCGGAAAAGGTATAACTACCGCATCTATAGGCACCCTTCTGAAAACAAGCGGATTTAAAGTATTTACTCAAAAACTTGACCCTTATATAAATGTTGATCCCGGTACTATGAGCCCTTTTCAGCACGGTGAAGTTTTTGTTACTGATGACGGTGCCGAGACTGATCTTGATTTAGGACACTATGAACGATTTATTGATACAAATTTATCAGAATTATCTTCGGTTTCTACAGGTAAAATTTATTCAAAAGTAATAGCCGAAGAAAGAAAAGGCACTTATCTGGGAGGAACCATACAAATTATTCCTCATGTAACCGATGAAATAAAAAGAAGAATCAAACAAGCCGCTCGTAAAAGCCGCGCCGATGTAATTATATGCGAAGTAGGCGGCACAGTCGGAGATATTGAAGGTCAGCCGTTTATCGAAGCTTTGAGGCAGATGCGGCACGATGTTGGTGAAGAGAACTCATTATATGTTCATCTTACTCTCCTGCCCTATTTAAAAGGTTCAAAAGAATTGAAAACAAAACCTACTCAGGCTTCGGTCAGAGAGCTCCGCGGTATGGGTATTATACCCGATTTTATAGTTGCCAGAGCAGATCAGCACATTGGTAAAGATATTTTAAAAAAGATTTCAAAATTCTGTGATGTACCGGTTGATCATGTTATCCCGGGTGAAACGGTTGATTCAATTTATGAAGTTCCTTTAGAGTATCAAGAACACAACCTCGCGCAGCTTATAGGGAATAAAATGAAAATGGGTAAAGTTACGCCGAAACTAAAAGAATGGCAAGGTGTTGTTAATAAAATCCTTAAAGAAAAGAAGCCTTTAAAAATTGCACTTGTCGGTAAATATACTCATCTGGAAGATGCATATATAAGTGTAATAGAGTCGTTAAAAATTGCCTGTTATCATCAAAACCGCGAACTCGAATTAGACTGGATTGACTCTGAAAAACTTGAAGCGGATGATCAGAAAACCTGGAAAAAGCTGAAAGAAGTTGCCGGTGTTGTTGTGCCGGGCGGATTTGGAATAAGAGGAACGGAAGGTAAAATTGCGGCCGCTAAATACTGCCGCGAAAACAATGTTCCATATCTGGGCTTATGTCTGGGTATGCAGATTATGTCTATTGAATTTGCAAGATACGCATTAAATGATCCAAAAATAACATCGGAAGAATTCGATGAACAGGGAAAAATTAACAGAAATAAATATTTAATCCATTTCCTGCCGGGTCAGTCGGTAAACCGATCAAAAGGCGGCACATTAAGGCTTGGCGCGTACCCTTGTAAATTAACTCCAAGAACAAAAACCAAAAAATTATACGAAAAGAATATTATAAATGAACGACACAGACACCGATATGAATTTAATAATAAATTCAGAAGCAAACTTGAAAGCAAAGGTTTGCTTGTATCCGGCATTTATGAAAAAGAAAACCTTGTTGAAATAGTTGAAAATAATGATCACCCTTTTATGATAGGTTCTCAGTTTCATCCGGAATTCAAATCAAGACCAAATAAACCTCATCCTTTGTTTTATGGATTTATTGATGCAACTATTAAATCAAATAAATAAAGTTTTATGCCGAGATTTAAATATATTATTGTTAATAAAGAGAACAAGCAGTTATCCGGCGTAATTGATACACCTTCGGAAGATGAAGCAAGAAAGGAATTACAGGAACTTGGTTTTTCGATCGTTTCGATACGGGAACAAAAAGAATCGGAAAAAGAGGAAGCCGGTACGGTATTCGAATTTAAAGGTATTGATAAAGAAAACAGAAAAATTAAAGGAACAATTAAGTCAGAAAGCCGGTACAAGGCTTTTAAAAGACTTATAAGCGAATATGAACTTGATGTGAGATATCTTGCCCAGGCAAATTTAAAACCTAAGGAGAAAACAAGACAAATTGAAGAAGGAACAAAAGAGTTGATGAAAAAATATCAGGAAGAGGTAAAAAAAAACACTGATCTTTTTCATAAAAAAAAGCTTAAAAAAGTTGACCGCAATTTTGAAAAAGAAAAAGCACTGGTAATGAGGCAGGTCGATTTTGTTTTAAATAAAGTAAAGGACGCAGTCGAATCTTTTGCCCAAGAATTAAATGCAAATGACAAACAAAAAATTAAAGATTATGTTAATAAAATTTTACGTTTAAAAAACAGTACAAATCTTGATTATTTAAAAAAAACAACGGAAGATTTATTAAAATTTCTGCAAAAGGCGGAAATTTTTGTTAATAAAAAATCAAGAATCAAAGATAAACTCAAATTATACGCCGAAAGCATTGATATGATCGATCATATCGAAAAAGGAAAAGACTTTGGCCTATATGAAGATCTTGAAGATCAAATTATAAGATGGCAATCGGAACACATAAAAGGCAAAAAAAAGAAAGAAATCCCGCTTATGGATAAATTAAAAAGCTTTTATTACGCTTTTCTGTTAAAAATCATTCACCAGCCGAAAGAAATAAGAGATATCAATAAAGAACTTGAATTTTTAAATCGTGAATTAAAACAATATTACGGAGTTTACCTTAAAGCAAAAGATCAAACTTATAAAAAAGAAGCAATTAAAAGTATTAAAAGATTAAAACAAAGAAAAATCGATCTTAAAAACAAAATAAAAAAACTAAAACATGAAGAAAAAATGCGCACAAAAGAGGAAGGCGAACTTAATTTTGCGGAAAAAATTATTGAAGCTGTTAATGGCATTACCGGCTGGCTGCTGTTTTTTTATCTTGTATTCTATATTGTTTCGGGAATTATAATTAATAAGGATATATTTTTTGAATTCTATGAAATTCCGAGCTTATTCTTTTTGTTTCAATCAGGCATAATTAAATATATATTGCCTATAGTTTTTTTATTACACGTGATTACAAGTATAAAACTGTTTTTCTTTAAAAAGAATTTTATAGCTGATATTGTACTTTTCCCGACATTTGCTATCCTGACTCTGTTAGTTGTTTTTAATTTCTGATATGTTTCCTGTTTTATTTGAATTAGGACCGATAATTGTTTTCTCGCTCTGGCTGTTTGTAGGTCTGGGTTTTATTGCCGGTGTTATAATTTTTACGAAACTGGCAAGGATAAAAAGATTAAATCTTAATTTTGTATATAAATACAGTTTATCAATATTTATTTTTGGAATTATCGGTGCAAGATTATTGTATGTTTTAATCAATTATCAATTTTATTTTTATGAAGTTAATATTAATTCATTTTTAAGAATTTTTTACATTTGGGAAGACAAAGGATTATCATTACTGGGAGCTTTAATAGGTATTACTCTTTCATTAATATATTTTTCATATAAAGAAAAAGAACAAACTTTAAAATGGCTTGATATATTGACCATTTCTGTGATTTCAGGGTTCACGATCGGGCATCTGGGGGCGTTTTTGGACGGTATTAATTACGGGCGTGAAACGAACCTTCCCTGGGGAATAATTTTTGATAATCCGTCAGTAAAATATGCGGTTCCAATTCATCCAACACAGTTATATGCTTTTTTATACAGCGTTATAATTGCCGCTGTATTGTTTTTTCTTTATCAAAAAAATAAATTTAAACCCGGTATAATTTTAATGATCGGTTTAATAAGCTATTCAGCAATGATGTTTTTGGAAGGATTTATCCGCGGAGATGATGTTATAACTTTTTTATCACTGAGAGTTGAACAATGGTTTGCTCTGTTGATTATTATTTTAACTGGAGGAATATTTATTTATCTATATAATAAAAAACGTAAAACTAATACTAACAATAATAAAAATGGAAATTCTGAGCCATCTGTTTAGTCCCATACCCCCTATAACATTCAATTATTACAATCACATTCTAATCTATTCAATAGCACTTATTGTGCTGGGTGTGATTTTCTGGTTTGTTTTATCAAGAAAAAAACACGATAAAGCATTTATTAAAACTTATCGTTCCGCCCCCGGCCAATTTATATGGATTGGTATTATTTTGATTATACTCGCCGCTTCAAGAGTAAACGGAATCGCTTATTTAAGTATGCGTTTTTTACTGATATTGTTCCTGGGTATATCTGTTTATATTATAGTAAAAAGCATTTATAAATATTTTAAAAAGTATCCTGAAATGAAAAAAGTGGTAAAACCTAAAAAGAACAAAAGCGAAGAAACGGAAAAATACACAACCAGAAAAAAATAATTAAAAAATTTCACTTAAATCATATACAACCAGAGTATCATCATTTATATAAACATACTCCGGTTTTGATTTATTTAAGTAAATATTTTCATCAAAAAACTTCATACAATTATTAAATGCCAGATCACAAATCAATAATTCATTACTTTTATTAACAAAAATATATTTTGAATTTCCGTGCCATTTCAATGATTCAATATCATCAAAAAATCTTGCCAATAACTCATTTTCCCGGGTATAAATATTGTAAATTTTTATATCACCTTTGTCGGTTTTATAAAGTAAAGATTCATCATTGTTTGAAATTTCGGGCTTTAAATCAACTGAATCATCAATTAATCGTGTATCATTATTATTCACCTCATATAGATTATTATCACACATTAAAAAAACATGATCATAAGAAGATATCACCTCAAAATCATCTGAACAAATGCCGTTTTCATTAATAATTGTTATCTCACCGAACGAAGAATCATCTTCAATGTTAGCTTTATAAATCAAATCTGAATTCATATAATATCCCGTAAGATCGGGATTGTAAGCAACTGTAAATTGTTTGAATTCATCAGGAATTTGTATAGTCCGAGTATTATTATTTCTTAAATCAACAATGATTAATTCATTTTTGTCTTTGATTGCAAGCCTTTCATTATCTATAAAATAGATATTTTTATTTTCTGCAATCATATTTATTTTTCCTGTTTTATTTAATCTGTTATTATCAAGTTTATAAAATAAAAGTTCATTTGCTTCATGAGAAACAAAAACAATATAATTATCATTAATAAGATAAATGTTATATTCAAAATCAATTGGTATTGTCGTTAAATAAGATTCATAGTCAAAAGGAAGCAATAAAATATCGTCCACTTTTGCAACGTAATCTTCAAAAACCTCTATATTTCTTGTCCATTTTGTATAATCTTCTTTATATACATCCAGTTTATGAATTCCGGGTTTGATATTTTTAATCCGATACGGAGCTTTTTGAGCGATTAATTCGTCATCCAAATATATTTCCACATTTTTTAATTTTGATGTTATATCAATAATACTGGTTTTAATAATACTTTGTTGTAACAAATCAATTTGATATCCATATGCAGCTAAAAGTGTAAATGCTGTTGCGAAAATAAAAAGCATTACACCAAAAATATGCAAAATGATTTTAATAAACTTTTTTCTCATAAATTTATTTAATATTCATTATTTCATATTCCACAATACCTGCGGGAACATCCACTTTAACTTTTTCACCTACTCCTTTATCAAGCAAAGCACCGCCCACCGGGGATTCGTTTGATATTTTATTTTCATAATCAGCTTCTGTTGAACCTACAATAATAAAGTCCTGTGATTTTGAACCTCTTTTTGTTTTATTCTTAACTGTAACAACTGTTCCAAGTTGTACGGTTTTACCTGATTTTTTCTTTTTATCATCAATTATTTTTGCATGTTTAATCTTATCTTCCAATTCAAGAATTCGGCCTTCCATAAATGCCTGTTCATTTTTTGCTTCTTCATATTCAGAGTTCTCAGAAAGATCACCATAGCTAATAGCTTCTTTGATTCTGTCGGCTATTTCTTTACGTCTTGTATTTTTTAAATATTCAAGTTCTTCTTTTAATTTTTTGTACCCGTCTTTAGTTACCAAAGTTACTTTGTCTTCATTATAATCAGCCATAATTAAAAAAGTTAATTATTAATATTTTATTTAAGATGGACGAATTTTTATACTTGTCGGATGTTCTTTTAATTTCTGAAGCACTTTAGCTTCAATTTGCCTTATTCTTTCACGTGTAACATTAAATTCATGTCCTACTTCTTCGAGTGTATGACCTACTCCGTCTTTTAATCCAAAACGCATTTCTATGATTTTTCTTTCACGCGGAGATAAATACTGAAGCATTTCGTGAATATTTTCTTTTATTATTTGTCTGTTGGTGACATCAGATGGAGAAAGTGCATCATCATCTTCTATAAAATCACCAAGTTTACTGTCTTCTTCGGTTCCGACAGGTGCTTCCAAAGAAACAATATCCTGAGAAATCTTCATTATATGACGAACTTTTTTAATATCCATATCCATTTCAGCTGCCAATTCCTCAATCAGGGGTTCACGTCCGAGTTCCTGTACAAGTCTGCGCTGAGCATGAGTTAATTTATTAATGGTTTCAACCATATGAACGGGGATTCTAATGGTTCTTGCCTGGTCGGCGATTGCGCGTGTTATAGCCTGCCTTATCCACCATGTTGCATAAGTTGAAAACTTAAATCCCCTGTTGGGATCAAATTTTTCAACCGCTCTGAATAAACCTATATTTCCCTCCTGAATTAAATCAAGAAAAGATAATCCGCGCCCGATATATTTTTTTGCGATACTTACAACCAATCTTAAATTCGCTTCGGCAAGTCGTTGTTTTGCGGTCTGATCTCCTCTTCTTATCGCACGGGCCAAATCAATTTCTTCTTTTGCGGTTAATAAAGGTACTTTTCCTATTTCGCAGAGATATAATCTTATTGAATCATTGGCAATTTCCTTAAGTTCTATTTCTTTTTTATCTTTTATCATTTGTTCTTCCTCTTCTTCTTTATTCTTCCAAATCATTTCATTCTTTACATCTATTACATCTATTCCAAGGTCAAGAAACAAACTGTAGATTTCATCAAGCAAAAGCAAATCATCCTCAACATTGGGAACCGCCTTTAAAAGTTCCTGTTGAGTAACAAAACCCTGTTCCCTACCTTTCTTTACAAGTTTTTTTACCGCATCGGGGAATTGGGATAATCTCTCGTCTGAAGGTTGAACAATAAATTTTTTAGTTCGAGCCATATTAATATTTTTAATTACGCACAAGTTCGTTAAGCTTTTGTAAAAGGTCTTTTGCTTTCTCCTTATCGCCGGAATTCTCAGCCTCTTTTATCTTAACAAATAAATCTCTTTGCATTCTTTCGGACCTTGACCTTTTTTCGCTTTCAAGCAGAAGTTTAAATTCATTTTTAAGCATTTCTTCGTTGAATGTTCCGTATAAATCGTCAGTAAATAAAGAAATAACTTTAAATTTTTCTGCTATTTCTTTTTTAAAACATGACAAAAATTCCTTCCTTGTATCTTCTGCTCGAAGCAAATTATAGTGATCTTTAAAAGTATTGTAAATGCTTTTTTCGTGTTCATTTAATAATTCAGCATTTATATTTTGCAATGAATCTTTGAAAACTTCAGGATGCTCATAAATAAGCCCAAAAATCAGTTCCATGCCTTTTATTCTGTTTATTATATTCTTTTCGGTTTCTTTTGATTTTTTATAAGACGGGATTGTTCTTTTGTTGTAATTCTTTATTTCATCGTAAATAAATACTTCTTTTGTATCCAATTTCTGCGCAATAACTCTTATATACTGATCTTTTTCAAAATTACTTTTCAGCAAATTAATATAAGGTATAAGTTCATTAAGTATATGTTTTCTGCCGTCTATTGTACTAAGGTCGTATTTTTTTAATGAAAGTTCTATACAAAAATCCATAAATGGCATTAAATTTGCAGTCAGTTCGTTCCATTTCCCGGGGTTTTCTTTTATGTAATCTGCCGGATCTTTGGATTTAATACCTCTAATAACATGAACATTCATATTTTCATTGACAGCAAGTTCAAATCCGCGTTTAGCGGCCTCTATTCCGGCCTGGTCCGTATCAAAACAAAAAACAAGTTCTTTTGTAAGCCTTTTAAAAAGTTTTATCTGTTGCTGTGTAAGAGCTGTACCTGAACTTGCAACAGCTGTTTTAACACCTTCCTGATGAGACATAATCACATCAAAATAACCCTCGGTAATTATTACTTTATTTTCTTTTTTGATAAATTCTTTTGCAAAATTATAACCGTAAACAATTTCACTCTTTTTATATATAGGTGAATCAGGAGAATTCAAGTATTTCGGATTATCCTCATTTTTAAGAGCTCGGCCTCCAAATCCCACTATGCGGCCGATTGAATCGTAAATCGGTATCATTAAACGCATTCTGAACCTGTCGTACACATTCTCTGAATTTGTATCTTTTGCCACGGCAATGCCGCTTAAAGCAATTGATTTTCGTGAAAATCCCGCTTTTACAAGAAACATATGTGTTTTATCAAAAGAATCGGGCGCCAAACCGAATTTAAACTCTTTTATTGTTTCATCCTTTAATCCCCTGTTTCGCAAATAATCCAACACTTTTTTTCCTTCATCACCGTTCCATAAATTATCAGTATAAAAATTCAATATTTTTGTATGGATTTCATATAGTTTTTCTTTTTCACTTTTGCTATGTTGGGTTTCTTCGGAAAACGAATAGTCAGCTACGTTTAAACCGCATTTATCAGCTAAGATATTAACTGCATCTTTAAACTCAACACCTTCGACTTCTTCTATAAATGCAATTGCATCACCGCCTTTATGACAACCGAAACAATATGCAAGTTGTTTTTCGGGACTCACCATAAAACTTGGTGTTTTTTCATTATGAAAAGGACACAAACCCTTGTAATTTTTACCGGCTCTTTTAAGCTGAACATACTGCGAAACAATATCTTCAATATTTATTCTGGATTTTATATCTGAAACAATATCTGACATTAGACTTTTTACATTTAACTTATGATATTCGGATTATTATTCTATATCCGGTACCATAATAAATCAACGTGACTTTTTTAGCCTTTTAAACCCGTAAGTTACGATTATTGAAGCCATAACAACCATTAAAAGACCCATAACAAGTATAAGGTATAATTTTTGTGTTGTTCCCAGAAAAACCGCACTACCTCCGAAAAACAAACAAAGAAGATAAATTAAAAACAAAGCTTTTCTTTCCGTTAATCCAACTTCAAGCAAACGATGATGCAAATGCTTTAAATCACCCTGCATCGGCGATCTTCCCCGGACTATTCTTCTTGTGATTACCCAAAATGCATCGAGTATGGGAAAGCCCAACACCAAAAATGCCGTTGCAATCTTCCCGCCTGCAAAAATCGCAAAAACAGCGATTAAAAAACCTAAAAACATGCTTCCCGTATCCCCTAAAAGAATTTTTGCGGGATGAAAATCAAAGAACCAGAAAACCAAAGTCATGGATACCGCAATTATAATCAAAGTTGCTACTGTTGTCTGATCAATAACATTGTGCTCGCCCATTGCAAGTATAAAAAGAGTTAAAGCGGCAATAAAAGTAACACCGCTCACTAATCCGTTTAATCCGTCAAGGAAATTCATTGTATTAACAATAAGAATAATCCAGACAATTGTAAATAAATCGGCCAGTAAAGTGATTGTAAATAAAGTGTCGGCAAGAGAAAATTTAACTGAATACTGATTCAAAACTATAGGATCACCAAAAGGATTGCTTATGGATTCAATGCCGATTCCGGATAAAACAATTGTTAATGCCGCCAATAACTGCACGGCCAATCTTACCCAGGGGCTTAAGCCTTTCAAATCATCAAGAAAACTAACCGCACCAATCATTAACCCGCCTGTCACAACACCTATAACTCTTGTATCAATTTTTACAAAAATCAAAACGGAAATTACAAAAACAATAATCAATATTAATCCTCCGTAGTATGGGATTGGTTTTCTTTTAAGGCCATATTTTTTCGGACGATCCATAAGGCCCCACTTTGGAAAAAACTTAAGAGCAATCAATATTAAAATAAATGTTAATACTGCTGAAAAAACCCCCGGAATCAAATATTGTAAAATCATATATTTAATTTTTTCTTATATTTAAATAAATTATTTTTTACTTCTTCGATAATACCAACAAGTTTGTTTTTATAAAAGACGCATGCTATTCGTGAATTAATATCAGTTCTTTTGATAAATAGGCCTGAATTTAATTTTTCCAGCTCATTTTCGGTTATTTTCACGCTTATATATTCAATACTCATAGCTTCAAGAGGTATTAAATCCTTTGCTGTAACATCTTTTAATTTAACAGAATCTTTTATGATGAAATTTCCCGCTTTTGTGCGCAACAATTCTTTGAGATAAGCTCCCGTGCCTGATTTTTCACCGATATCATTAGCTAGACTTCTAATGTAAGTTCCGCTTGAACATTCAACATCAAATTCAATGACCGGATACTCGTAATTAATTAGAGCAATGTTTTTTATTTCCACTTTTCTTTTTGTCATTTCGAATTTTTCACCTTTGCGGGCCATTTCGTAAGCCTTTTTACCTTTAATTTTAATTGCCGAATACTTTGGCGGAATCTGTTCAATCGGGCCCTCGAAGAAATTCAATACTTTTGTAATTTCTTCAAAATCCGGTTTTTTATCATTAACTTTTTCTATTTTACCCTCGGCATCATAAGTATCGGATTTTTCCCCGAGCATTACTTTGGCGGAATATCTTTTTTCCTCATTCATCAGGAATTCTATCAATTTTGTTGCCTCTCCTACTGCAACAACTAAAACTCCCTCTGCCAAAGGGTCGAGAGTACCCGTGTGACCGATTTTTTTTATATTGAATTTTTTCCTGAGCTCACGAATAACATCAAATGATGTCATGCCTTTTTCTTTGTAAATGTTTAAAAAACCGTAAAGCATATTTTAAATTTCAACTTCAAACTCTCTGCTTAAAATCTCTTTTACTGCGTTTCTGTCATCCCATGGAATTCTTTCTTTGCCTATTATCTGAATTTCTTCGCAACCTTTTCCCGTTATTACAACGGTATCTTCAGGCTGTGCCATGGTTAAAGCAAGCCTTATGGCTTCATATCTATGAGGGATCTTCCAGAAATTCTCACCTTCTTTTCTTTTAATACCTTCGGCAATCTGATCTATTATCTTCCATTCATCCTCTTCATACGGATCATCGTTGGTTAAAACAATATAATCGGCGTTTTTATCCGCTATTTCACCCATAACAGGCCTTTTTGCCTTATCGCGGCCGCCTCCTGTTGCTCCAAAAACAGCAAATAAACGGCCGACTGTCAGTTTTTTATATAGCTTAAACAGTTTTTCAAGCGAGTCAGGTGCATGCGCATAGTCCACAATTATCGAATAAGGCTGACCATGTTCGATAACTTCCTGCCTTCCCGGAACACCCTCCGCTTTTTCAAGCGCCGCTTTAACTGTTGTTAAATTAATATTATTTGCAAGTGCAACTGTTGCGGCGGCCAGTGAGTTATAAATATTAAATTCACCCGGCATATTTAAATTAACTCTTATTGAATCATTTGGAATATGCACAATAAAAGTTGACCCTGATGCATTTAATTCAATTGAACTTGCATAACATGTTCCGCGTTTTAAGCTGTATGTGTACTTTCTATCAACAATAAACTGATTAAAATAATCAAAATGTTTATCATCGGCATTCAAAACAGAAAGCTTTGGTATATTCGGCTTTCTTTTGGATTGATTTAATTTTTTGAATAAAGCACCCTTTGCATGCAGATATTCCTGAAAAGTTCCGTGATATTCTATATGATCTTCGGTTATATTTGTAAAGACGGCAGCGTCAAAATTAATCCCCATCACGCGCGATTGTGTGATGGCATGCGAAGAAACCTCCAAAACAGCGTGTGTACAGTTATCTTTCACCATTTTTCTTAACATTCTCTGCAAATCAAACGGACTCAATGTTGTTTGTTTTGATGTGTTCACCCATTTTAGATCGGCAACCTGAAAATTTATTGTTGAAGCCATGCCGACTTTATATCCCGCTTCTTCAAGAATTCTTGCAATAAGATTTACCGTGGTTGTTTTTCCGTTTGTTCCGGTTACACCGATTACATTTAAATTTCTTGAAGGAAATCTGTATACAAGTACTGCTATTGCCGCTTTTATCTGATGATAAATTAGCCGTATGGGATTAGTATCCGATATTTTTTTTCTTAAATAATTAAGCATTCTGGATATCTTGTTTAATTTGTAATTTGAGTTCTTTTGTACTTTTAAATTCTCTCACATCGCGGATTTTTTTCAATACTTTAAATTTAACGTTTTTATTATTAATATTTTTATTAAAATTTATTAAGTGTATTTCGCAAAAAACTTTTTTTTTATCCGAAGTGCCTATTGATTTAGGACCTATATGCATTACTCCTTTATATCTTTCCCCGTCAATTTCAACTTCGCTACTGTAAACTCCGTAATCCAATTCTTCAGGTACGGGTTCCAAATTGATTGTCGGAAATTTGATCTCTTTTCCAAGACCGATTCCTTTATAAATGTCAGCTGTAAAATATTTATTATTCATCTTTTGCTAATGAAAAATTCACTCCCATAATTAACCAGAAAACCAGTGACAAATCGTTCTTCCAGTAAGTTACATCAATGAGTCCGTGTATTAATATATAACTAAGCATTATAATCACGGCGATTCCCAGTTCCTTTTTATTTCCTGGTTTGATTTTCTTATATCCGGAATATGCAAAAACAATAATCCATATAAATGCCACAACACCTAAAAGCCCTGTGTTAAGCCATGTCTCAAGATATAAATTATGCGAATGAAGCCTTACCGGTTCAAGAGGTTCATGCCCCAATATGGATTCGGCTTTGTGAATATAATCAGGTTCAAATTGGCCAAGGCCGATGCCCGAAACAGGATTTTCTTTTAAGAGATTAACTCCCACCTCCCAAATTTCGAGCCGTGTTGCAACTGAAGTATGTTCATCAAACTTAACAAGATTTTGAAATTTTTCTATGTTCAGAGAAACAGATAAAGCGCTGCCAAGAGTAACAAATAAAAGAATAAATATTATTATTCTGTTTAAAAACTTTTTAACAATAAATTCGGTTGTCTTTACACGTACATAAATCACATATATGAAAATAGCCAAAAAAGCTCCCAATAAAGCTCCGTACGACTGTGACAAAACAAGAACAGCAAATAAAAAAGCCGCAAAAAGGCTCAGAAATACTCTTTTTTCAAATGCCACAAATCTTTTATTGGCATTTGCCAATTTAAGATGCATAAAAGTCTGCAAAAATCTGATTGAGGCAAAAATAAATGCCGGTGTAATATACATGGCCAGGTAATTGGCCGATTCAAAAGGGCCTGAAACTCTGTCATCAATTGTAGTGTAATTGCCGCTTGCCGCCTGATACAATCCCCATAATCCCAAAATAATTGCCGAGCCCAAATAAGCATACAATGCAAAACCGGCATCCTCGGAATCTTTAATTGTCCTATATAAAATATAAAAATAAATAAGAGGTATAATAACCCAGCTTTTCAATATGCCCATTGAATGAGTTGCATCATCACCAACAACAATAAATGCCGAGAATAAACTTGCAGCCAAAAACAATATTATCGGGAAAAAGGGAGATTTTAAAAACTCTTTTAATTCCCATTTTGATGGTGCTATTTTATGTTTGATTACAAGAAATATCTTTTTAAAAAAGCTTTTTGAAAGAACTTCCGAATGCCCGATAAAAAGAAAAAAGAAAACGGGAATTGCGGAAATAATAATCAAAGCCTCCACAAAATAAACCGGTATTCCGAATATATTTATTTCAAGTAAATATAAAGGGAAAAACAAAGGTATTAAAAGGACGGCAATTCTTAAATTTTTATAAGTAAGTGCCGCCCATGCAGCAAGAAGAATTATATAAATTACATATTCAAAGGGCATAATATATTGTTATTTTATTAATAATTCTTTTTTTCCAGTTCAATTAAACCGTACTCCCCGTTAGAACGTCTGTAAACAACCGAAAATAAATCCGTATCGGCATTAACGAAAGCATAAAAATCATGACCAAGCAGTTCCATTTGTTCTATTGCTTCATCTTCGCGCATAGGTTTCTGTGATTCATGCTTTTTTCTTTTTGCAATTCCTTCGATTTGTTCATCTGTAATTTCATCTTTTTTATAACTTTCCAGTGTTGATTCAGGGATCCATTTACCTGCTTTATCTCTGCGGTGTTTTTTGGTTTTATACCTTTCGATCTGTTTTCTTAGTTTATCCACGGCTAAATCAGTTGTTTCTTCAACGGTTGAGCCTGTAACTTCGGCCCTTATAACCGCATTTGGAATGTACATTGTAATCTGAGTTACAATTTTTTCATCACCTGATTTAACTTTACGTTTTGCAACATCCACTCTGATTATCGTTGCTTCGTCAGAAACCCGCTCTTCATATTTTCTCAGATTATCGATTTTTTCGTTTATATAATCTTTTTGATTGTCGCCAAGAGAGATTGATTGTCCTATGATCTGAATTTGCATAACTAAGGGGATTAAAGTATAAAAAGTATAAATTTATTTTAGGCCTTTTGCAAGATCCGTAAGAACCTCTTGCGGGTTGGAAGCTTTAGTAACACCCGAAGCAAGCAAAACACCCGAAGCTCCGAGTTCAATTGCTTTTTGCACATCCTGTGCGTTTTTTACACCTGCTCCAACCAATAATTTTCCTTTACCAATGAGTTCAACGGATTTTTCAATAATCTCGGGTTTTGCTCTTGATACGGAAGTATCCCCTCCTATAAGTTCGGGCGGTTCAACGGCAATTAAATCAGGGTTAAATTGTTTTATTTGCTGCGCTTTTTCAGGTGTGTCGGCACATAAAATCGTATATAAACCCGCTTGTTTGGCACGTTCAATTGATTTTTTTATTGTTTCAATTGAAATCCGATGTTCGGAATGGTTTAAAAGTGTGCCGAATGCATTTGCCCGCTTAACAGATTCGGGAAGCACATGGCCCGTATTGGAACCATAATTAACAGGATCAACATGCTGCGCAAACACCGGAATTTCAACTTCATTTGCAATTTCATGTAAATCCGCCAATTGTACGCATACACCAATACTTACATTTTCCCGTTTTGCAACCTTTTGATGAATTTCGGCCAATTCCAGTGCTCTCCGGCCTGTTGCGGACTCGTAAGTTTTAAAATTTACAATTATTGAAGGTATTTTCATTTTTTTGATTAATGACAACTTAAGTGTACTAAAAATTTGCTTATATTTACAGTTAAAAACACTCCTAAATTATTGACTAAAAGTGTTAAATTTGGTAAACTATATTGAAGTATAAAAATATAAATAAAAACAAAATGGATAATAAAAACTATTATGATTTTTTAAATTTTCTCGCTTTAAAGCGGCAAAATACAATTTTATTTGAAAATAAAATTGTATTCAGGAATCCGACGGCAAGTGTTAGCTCAGGCGCTGAAAAAATGTCGGTTAAAGAGAAAAAAGAAACACGGGAAAAGATTAAAGAACAACAAGAAAAAATTAAAGAGAACCAAAAAAAGCTGGAAAAATTCAATAAAAAGTTAGAGAAATTTTTCACCCAAAAAAAGACATTTGAAGTAAAAGATATAACAGACATCAAGAAAGTTGGTGCAGATATTTTTTCATTTTCAATCGATCCTGCTGAAAAAAGAAACAAAGCTTTATCCGGCAAAGAATTCATTAGTAATTTTAAACTAAATATTTACAATTTAATTAAAAAGAATGGTAATGAATTAAAAAAACATCAGCCTTTAAAAGTTACTGTTAATCCGGGCGGAGTAATTGATTTCGCCGATTCAAAAAATAAAAGAATAATGACGTTTGATTTAAAAAGAGATTCTTTTTATGCAACAAAACTTGACCAGCTTAAATATAACATTTCAAAATTAAGAGAAAGAATAAACAAAAAAAAGCATGATGTTGTTGTTAAAACAAGGCGGGAACAAGTAAAACACAGAAAAACAATCGACCTGAGCTCCAAATTCGGAAACCTGCATGAAGCGATTAAAGATTCCGCAAAACTTAAAGGTAAAGTTAAAGTTGTTAAAGTCGGCGGATTTCAGGTGGTAAAATTTATCGGTAAAAATGCCGGAGAACGCAATAGAAACGAACAAAAATTAAAACTTGAAGATATTTATAATGTTGCTCTTTTAAATGATTATCCTGATTCGGTTTTAAGAATTAAAGTGAATAATCCGGGACGCGGAACTTATGAAGCAACTTACCATCCGGAAAGAGGATCTTTTTATATCGACGGAACAACGGAAAGAGCAAAAATTTTTAATAACGGAAAAATAAAAGTACTTGAATTTAAAGTAACTCCAAAAAGATCAAAAGTTCCAAAAGGTTCAAGAGGTTTAAGTACGGTTAGCCCTGCAAAGGCAGAAAAAACCAGGCAAAAAGCAAGGCAGGAAGCAGAAAAACAAAGAGATTTTGAAAAAGACCAAAGAAAAGATCATCTTTTTAATAAATATTATGATTATATTTTTAAAAGTTCCAGATTCGAAGGCCACAAACTTCTTCAGTCAAAAGATGATTTTAAAAACTGGTCGCGTGTTTCTTATGTGATTGGCCCTATTCTTTCAAGGCCTCCGTTTAATATCAAAAGTTCAGGAGAACAAAAAAAGTATATGGAACTTGTGATTCAGGGAACCGGATTTTGGGACCCCAACTGGGAAATACAGGGGAAGGATTTCTTTAAATACGGAGGAATTGAATATAAAGGCGGATACGAAAAATTCCTTGAAGATTATAAAAGATTAACTCAAAAATATGATCGCTTTGAAAAAAAGGGGCAGAGATTAAGTGACAAAGAAATGGATCAACTTGAAAGACTTGAAGATATTGCAATCGGAATTGCAAGAATTTATGAAGCATTGAACAACATGAAAGCACTAAAACAGGAAGATGAATCGGAAAAAGAAAGAATGGACAGAACGGTTCTTTTAAATGTTCCAAAAGCAACCGAAGCTGAATTAAAAGAGATAAATCAAAACAGATATTTGAATTATAATCTTAAAACATTAAATCATTTAGATGAAAAAAGTTCTTACCAGGTTAATATTCTGGTTGGCTATACCACAAATAAGAAACTGGCTAGTCAGGTGCATGATGCCATAGCCACTATGCCTACGGGTATGCTGGATGAATCGGAAATTAACAGATACAAATATAATCCAACAAAACTATTATTTTTAACTTACGGATTCGATACTCTGGTTGCCAAAGGAGCGATTAAAAAAGTTGATAATAAGCGTTTTGTACTTACGCAAATACCAAAAGATGCAAACTGGGCCAGGGTGGCATTAAAAACACAGGCTAAAGAAAACTACGGCAACAAAATAAAAGACTGGGAAAGAGTAAGAGCGAAAATTGATTCGCATCATAAAGCAATGAACTTTATTAACGCTATTTTCAGCGGAAAAGAAACAAGCGTAGAAAACAATCTGAAAAGCGATTGGTCAAGATTATGGCACTGGGAATGGGCAAAGAAAAAATATGTAAGCATGGAGAATCTTCCCGATGTTAAAACTTACGGAAAAAACGATTTTAATCTTGAAGCGGTTGAAAAACGCGGATACCTGGACCTTAAAAATCAGGTTGCGGAACGTTCGGGAGAAACGGGAATGTTCAGAATTCCTGAAAAAAATCACGGCAAACTTGTAAGACTTGTTAATGGTTATCTTACAAAAGGTATTCATATGACTCTTGCAAATGCACCAAAAGGTAAAAAACAAGAAGTTTTAAGACAAATGTGTGATACATTCGGAATTAATTTTGAATTCAAAGATTCCGATGCACAGAATGCTTCTGAAATAGTTAAGTTAATAAGTATAAAAGGATTAAGCACAGCAAATTTAACAAAAGATCAAATTAAATTTATAAGGCTCGGTTTTTTGGAAGACCGATACATGAAAGCGGTTGAAAGCAAAGAAATGACTGATGAATATTTTTCGGTACATTCGGAAATAAAAAGAGTTCAGGAAAAACTCTATAAACAGGGTGTTCCTTTAACCGACCTTCCGCGTGTTGAAACAGATATTCATGCGGGCTTTGCCGCATTAATGCAGAGCAAACAAAAAGTTACCGCAGGCGGTTTTGTAGGATTCACTCTAAGATATAAAACCGCAGACGGCGGCGAAGCTCACGCAAGCGCGGGTATAGGCGGACTAAAAGAAGGAATGACGGCTCATGCAGCAATTGGCGTTAAATTAAACGCAGGTAAATTAAAAGTTTATCTTGATGCGGGTGCGGGTGCCGGATTTTTCAAAAATGGAACAGCAATCGGTGCCGGAGGTTCTATAAGAATCGAAGGCGGTGTAACTCCTGAATCTGCTCATGTTCTTGGTGGTGGATTAGCCGCAGGTGTAGGGCCGGGCGGAATCGGAATTTCGTTAATGGCATACTGGAGATATGACACTGAAAAAGCACTTGCACAACAAATTAACAAAGCAATGCAAAAATTTGAACAAATAGAACGAGAACCAAACTGGGAAAAGAAAGTTGAATTAATAAGAAAACATCCGCATAAAGCGGTTAAACAGCTTGTTGAATACGCGGATGGTTTATTTAAAGCATCGGGAAGGCAATGCCCTCCCCAAGTTTTATACTTTTTATATAAAAGAACAAAAGGAAAAATCAAAAACGCAGTAAGGCTTAATCAAAAACTTCCTTGGGTAAAATCTGCCGGTGTTGCAGTTGGAATTACCCCTGTTGGAATCGGAGCCGGACTTTACGCAACAATTAAAGTTCCGTTTACTGAAGAAGTAGTTGCCGTAAGAAGCCCTGTTAAAGGCTTTGACAGATACACGATGGAAGCCGAAGCTGAAAAAGAACTAAGTAAAAAATTAAAATCACAGGTTACAGTTGTTAAGGAATTCGAATTAAAAGGTGAAAATGCAATGCTTTACTTTGATTCACAGCTTGGCGGTAAGGGCCTTGCCCGTGTTGGTATGCTCGAAAGCAGCCAAATGGAAAAACTTTCCGCTGATTCAAGCTTTGAGCAGATTAAAAAAATACTCGCAAAATTAAATATAGATGCAAAACTTGTACCGCGAAAACCGGAAGATAAAAACGCGGGATATTTTATTCAGATTACACCTTTAAATACTGAAGGCAGTAACGTCGAACTCCAGATTGATCCTGATTTAAAAAGCAAGGGTTTGATTCTGGATAATCAAAGTACTCCGCAGAGAATTTTATTAACCGCAAGTGCTGTTAAGGCTTTGATGATTACAAGAAAAAGAATCAAATTCCCTTTTCAGTCACAGGGTGCTATGAATCTTGATATAATCACGCTTAAAGCTGATACCCAAAGGCATACACCCGAAATCAGAGATGAATCGGTTGAGTATATTTATAAAAGACAGGGCGAAAGATACCAAACTGTTAAAGGTGAAAATACAAGACGTATTCCGTACCGGGACAGAAACGTATTAACTCTGGCGGCATTCAAACGAAGCAACAGAAAATTCGAAAAATTCGATAATGTACAGCTTATTAATTACAAAAACTACAGAAACGCCACAAAAGCTATGGATAATGCCCTAAAAGTTCTCAGTTCAAAAGAATTCGAAATGAATCCTTCAAATACTCCTCATTTAAGAAAGTTCGCAAGAGAGTGGTATGACCTTAATCAAAATTACTTTCTGCGAAAGCTTATCCAAATGAAGAATCCGGAGACCGAGGAACAAATAAAAACAAGATTATTCAAAAAACTGATTGAGGATTATAACGAATACAGAGCGAATCTGCCGGGAACAAAACCTTTAAGCCAATATGAGCAAAATATGCTTTATGCGTTACTGCTGGATCGAAGCTTCTTGAAAATCGCTCACAGTCCTACTCCCAATATGCCGAAAGAACGAATTGAAAGAGCATTAAAAATAAGAAAAAGATTGTTCAGAAAATACATGATTAAGTATGTTAATAAATGGAGAATGAAATATCCGGAAGCATGGGAACAGGTTAAAAAAGCGGATCCGAACATCACCCCCACAAAAGTTGCCAACCTTATTGCACTGGCAATGCCAAAGAATTACGATCACATGAAGAGGATGCTGGAGAATCCTACACAAATAGGAAAAGACATGAAATTCTTATCATACACTCAAAAACTTGACAGTGAATCTATGCCTTCCGCATACGGAGCGGCAAATCCGGAAGCAATAAGAAAGAACTTCTTTAAAATGTTCGGTGTAACAAATTTCAAACTTGATGCTCTTGATAACAGGCAAAAAGCTGTAGCAAGGGTACTTTTGAACGTACTATCCCCTCTTAGAATGAGGAGGCTCAATAATAATAAAGAAAGAGTTGAATTTTTGGATTCGGAATTATCCACCTTACTTATATCTTTATATGATCCCGAAAAAGGAATCTCACCGATGATCGAGGTTCTGGGAATGTCGAATTTTGAAAACTTAACCAAACTTTATAGTGCGATAAGAGCAGAAAAAGACCCTGCAAAAGCAGCCGAACTATTAAATAACAGTGAAGTTTTAAAATCTTTCAAGAACTTCAGAGAAATGGTGTTAAAAGTTAGAAACGCTCAGCTTGCAGGTAAAAAATCAGCTGAATTTAACGGATTCAAGATACATTTTGATACCGAACTAATGGCCGGACCGTACCTGAAATGTTCAAACGGTACCGTAGCATTAAAACAAAGATTCAGAATTACAACCAAGAAGACACTCCG
>CAYFUK010000008.1:0-29551 GCA_964346325.1 uncultured Candidatus Peribacteria bacterium
CTTTTTTATAACCCACCTGCGCAAAAAAATAATTTAAAACCCCCCCCACCGAATACCAGAATATTATAAGAATTTTTCAAGGAATCGCACTTATGAATCGATGTATTCATTTTAAATTTATTCATGATGAAAAAGCCTCTTTTGAGTATCCTGCAACTGACGAATCAATTAACAGAGTGCGCGATGTTTTGGGAAAAAATGTATCGGAAAATCTTCTGCCGATTTTTTATGAAAGCAATGATATTAAAGTTAAAGGATTTATTGGGAAACCGGAACTTGGAAGATCGGGTTCGAAACATCAATACTTATATGTTAATGAAAGGCAAATAACGCATCATTTATTCAGCTACGCTTTGTCGGAAGCTTATCATTCACTTTTAATGGATGGCAAAAAACCTTTTTACATAATAAACATAAAAATTGACCCTGAACTGATTGATGTGAATGTTCATCCGCGAAAGCTCGAAATAAGGTTTCGCGATCAAAGTAAATTATTCAAAATTCTGCAGGCCGCAGCTAAAAAAACTCTAGACAAAAACATGCTTATGCCGGCGTTCCGAAATTATAAAGAGCATGAAGCGCCTTCGGAAAATCAGATTAAAGCGGCTCTTGATTTTACAAAAAAAATCACAGGAAACGAACCTGAATTTGCGCGTCTTAATAAATACTCATATAAACAGGACGATGAACAAGAGCTCAGTATGAAGCCGCTAACTCAAATTGCAAAATCATATATACTTGCAGAAAATGAAGAGGGATTAATTTTGATTGATCAGCACGCGGCCCATGAAAGAGTGAAATATGAAGAGCTCATGGATCAACTTGAAAAAAAATCCCCTGAAAAACAACAGCTTTTACTGCCTATTGAAATCGAACTTTCGAATCTTGAAATTGAAATGTTTGAATCTAATAAAGCTGTTTTTGAAAATTTGGGATTTGAAATCGAGAGTTTCGGAGGAAACACATTTATAATACATGCGGTGCCTTCACCGATTTCCAATCAAAATATTCAAAGTATTCTGCAGCAGGTTTTATCGGATTTAAATGAACAAAAGTCCACACGGGCAATTAAAAATCCACAGGAAAAAATAATCGAATATATCTCCTGCCGCACAGCAATCAAATTCGGAAAAGACCTCAGCTACGACGAGATGACGGAATTAATAAAACAAGTAGACAAATTAAAACGTCCATACACCTGTCCACATGGCAGGCCTTCAATGGTCCGGCTCACATACAACGAGCTGGAAAAAATGTTTAAAAGAAAGTAATTATTCAATTCCCCAAAGCGAAGCAAAATGCTGATCACCTACCAGAGAAGTTTCATATTTGATTGCATCACCTTTATTATACATAATCTCTTCGGGATAAGTTCTAAAATTCACAACACGCGAATCTGAGATTATCTGTTTAATAAATTTCACATCATTAAGTAAGCCCGGCTGTTTTTGAACTGTTAAACGGTATTCGTCCGCAAAATTCAAATCAAGCTTATAAGGCAGCTCATACGACAAACTTACGCGGGATGTATTCTGCGGGGCAACTTCATCGGTAAAATAAAAATATCCTTTATCAACGCTTTCTTCATAACCCGTGTTAACATCTTTAATTTCTTTACCAAGAGTATTTATAAGCACGGATCCTCTCGGAACATAAAGCTTTAACACTGATTTGTTGTTACCTTTACCCAAAATATTTTGAACCCAGTCGGGAATATCCCCAAACCCAAACGGCTCAAGCTGATTACGCCATTTTAACCGGATTGAAGGATCCCATGTGTGGGTGCGTTCAATAGTCACCATATTTGTTATTTTGCCGTCCTTTTTAATTTGGGTTTCATGGGTTACTGTTGTTTTTAAGTAAATATCACTTTTATTACCGCCGATATTAATTGAACTTAAAGAAAAATAATCTTCATCTTCAGGAATTTTTGGCATAGTTGCACTGATTCCTATTTCTTCGAAGAAATGCTGAATATTTTCATTTTTAGACCACGCAATTATATTCTTTTTTTGAATTTCTTTTGTTATTACAGCAAGGATATTTTTAAATTGAGCTTCATGGGCAAGTTTTTTCTGCAACTCGGGAATAACTCTATCGAGTATTTTTTTGGGAGTTGTTTCACCTTCAAGCTTTGATTCAATAATATAAGTTAAAACGGTATTATAATTTGAGGAATCAAGATCCGCATCAAGGCCTTCCACAGAAACGGGTCCTGTTATACCGAGCAAATCACCCAGCAAACTCTGATTGATTGCAATTACCGTATCAACGCCGGGGCCGCCTTCTTTTTCTAAAAACCATGCAGCTTTTTTGGCTGAAACACTAAAATCGGGAGAATAATTTGAATCGCGCATTCTCCAGTTTGTTGTAAGCTCAGCTATTTCTTCGGGAGCGGGAACATGTACGTTCAGCTGTCCGTCAAAATCATAAACATCATGAAAATCAGCATTTGTAATAAATCCGTCATTTACATCCACAATCATAAAACTTCCTATAAATCCTCCCGTTGGTCTTGATTCGGCATTATTCTGAAACAATATCAAGTACCTGTGCGGATAACGATCACCCAGCATACTTAAAACAGCCGGTACTCTTTTTTTAAGTTCGTCCAAAACCGAAATGAGTTCATTTAATGTAGATTTTAATTCTGAAGGTAAAATAAGTTCAGGAGTATTCTTTAACTTTTCATTTGCCTGCGAAACCTCGTTATAAGCCAGATCGAATAAATTTAATGATGATTTCAATTTTTCCGTTAAGGAAACATTTGGTTTAAAATTTTCATCTTTTAGAGCGTTTTTCTGTAAAAACAAAACAGGAATTTCCTGTAATCCGCTTGCGCCCTGGGTAAAATAAGAAGCAGCATCCGACAGATTCTCTCCCGCTTCCAAAAAAGCATATGCGGTGTCGCCGGGTGTTTTTTTAGCGCCAATTTGTGTTCTGCTGCTCAAAAACCAAAGCTGTTTTTTAGCTTCTTCAAATGCAAACCCGGCACTGTCAAAATACTGCACAGCGCCTCCAAAATTGGAATCAACAGCATCCCTCCCTCCTTCCACCAGATTTTCATATCCATTAAATGCATTGGCTTCAACATCATATGCAATGTTGAAAATCTGATCCGTTATCTTAAATAAATTAAATAAAAAAATAACAGCAAAGGCCATTATTAAAAAACCGTAAACCGGTTTAAATCTATTTTTAATAAGCGGCTTTTCCCGAGGTTCGTGAATAATAGTATAATTCTGTCCGGAGTTTGGCTGTTTTTTTTTGCTTATCTTAAGCTCTTTTTTTTCACCCATATCAAGTATAAGGGTTTTTTTACTGTCTCTTTTTTTTATGTCCCTGATTATAGGCATTTACTTTATTTTGATATAATTAATTGTTGAAATTCCGTCTTTAAAATAATTTTTTCCGATACTCAAATATTTAAAAGGTTCCAGATAAGGAATCAGCCATTCGGGTTTTTCAGTAATTATATTATTAAACATATAATCCAGATCAAAAAACACCACTTCGTCAGCTGTGCGCAAAACAGGTTGTATATTTGTTTTATTTACATCGCTTGTCATAAAACTTTCAGATGAATCAACAAACAAATCAATTATATTTTTTATTGTTTCGGCTTTAGTTGTTATTACAAGTCTGTCATCCAATACAATATAATAAACACCCCAGTTTTGATTGCCAATATTTAAAACATTTACTAAATAGCCTCGGTGTTCTTCTTCGGATTTTGTTATTTCTTCAGGCACTGTCTGGATTTCTTCGGAAACAGTTCCGTCCTCCAATTCAACGGTTACGATTTTTGGTGATAAAAAAGCGCTTTTTCTTATAAAACTTTCAGCAATATTATCAATGACACCACTGTCACCAATAGGGTCTGAAAGTTCAAGAATAAACGTGGTTGCCCGGCTTTCATTCTCACCGGTTACCGCCAGCAAGTATTCTCCCTGCAGCAGAGGATACAAATCCTCTTCAAGGTCGATTTCCTCACCAAAATATTGCGTTTTTAAAGCATTAAGCGCACCTTCGAATATAAGATACGATACTTCGCCACCCATACCGAATACTTCGGAATATCTTTGAAACTGTTGTTTAAGATTCAGCCCTCCCGCGTAAAACTTAACGTTTCTTGGGAGTAATTCAAGCGAATTCGCTCTGAATTTTTTATCAAAATTGATAAGTTCACGGTTATTCAGATATTCCGAATTCAGTAATGTAAAAGTTTGCACGGCCATACTTTTATCTTCAACAATTCCGGTAATTCCAAAAGCTTCATAAATATTTAAGAAAGGTTCAAAAGCCAGCAGTTGCCTGCCTTTATCACTCATAAACCGTTCATTTTGTTTTAAAAAGTTTATAAATTTATCTATGTCCGCATAAGCAAAAGTAATGCATGAAATTGGCAAATTCTGCCTTACTTTCTGATATTTATCATTTGCTTCAAGCCGTTTATCCGAATTATTACTTGCATCTACAATACTCTTGATAACATCCTCGTTATCAGCCAGAACCAGATAATTGTTGATGAACGCGAAATTAAAAGTCTGGCTCAATGCATATCTGTAAATTTCCGATCCATTATATTCATCGGTAATCAGATAATCATCTTTTGAAGCCAACCCTCTGGATTCCAAAAAATTCTTTGTTTCATTTTTATCTTTTGTTTCAACAAAAAATACAACTTCAAATTCACCTTCCTGCTGATTTTTTTCCATAAGAGCAAAACCCGCCTGCCTGTTTATCCAGTGTTCAGCCTGCTCTTCGTAATTCAAATCAAATTTTTCATTTATTAAATTCCGAATGGAATTCGGATGAAAAACTTCATATTGATTAAGTGAATTATAAAATCTCTGAACCTGTTCGTGCTTGGGATCAATATTAAACTGAGCCAAAGCAATTGTTGAATCCTCCGGAAGTAACGAAGCCAGGTCAGCGGGCCTGAGAAATCTTGAAACACTATAAAAAACAACAAACAATAATAAGAATATTCCGATTAATCCAATTATCAAGCCTGCAAATTTTCTTTTAAAAATCTCTCTTTCATGAAGAGTTTTCTTTGTTTTGGATCTCTTTTTGCTCATATATGATTGAATTAACTATGTGCGTATAATATGGCAAAAATCCTTGTTAAATACAAGAAAATTCTCTAGAATCAGGTATGCAAATCACTTGGTGATCCCGGATTACCGAGTGATCGGTGATTAACCGGTAATTTATTTATATGAAAGCTTCCGAACTTCGCAAAAAATACATAGATTTCTTTGTTAAAGAACATAATCATAAAGAGATAAAAGGGTCTTCACTTATACCTGAAAACGACCCTACTGTTTTATTTACCACTGCCGGGATGCACCCGTTGGTTCCTTTTTTATGCGGAGAATCACACCCTGCGGGCACAAGGCTTGTTAACTATCAAAAATGTGTGCGAACCGATGATATAGATGAAGTCGGCGACACCACACATCTTACTTTTTTTGAAATGCTCGGAAACTGGAGCCTGGGAGATTATTTTAAAGAAGAAGCGATTAAAATGGCATATAAATTTGTTACAAAGGAATTGGGATTTGATCCGAATAGAATTGTTGTTTCATGTTTTGAAGGAGACGCCGATGCTCCGCGTGACGATGAAGCGGCGAAAGTATGGGAAGAGTTGGGGTTTCGCCGGGTTGAGAAAGGCGAAGCTTGCGAAGGCGGCCTTATTTATTTTTATGGAAAAAAAGAAAATTGGTGGGGTCCGGCCGGCCAAACGGGACCGTGCGGACCGGATACTGAAATTTTTTATATCAAAGATCAGCCGAAATGTCCGCGTTGCGATGAGCTCGGGCCGGCTTGTGAATGCGGCAAGTATGTTGAAATATGGAACAATGTATTCATGCAATACAATAAAAAAGAAGATGGGTCTTATTGTACCCTGGAACAAAAAAATGTTGATACGGGACTTGGGCTTGAGCGTGTAACCGGACTTTTACAGGAAGCCGATACACCTTTTGAAACCGATTTGTTTGTACCGGCCATGGAAAAAATTCGCGATCTTGCCAGAATAAATAATAAGCAAAATTTCATTGTTTCACAAAGAATAATTGCCGACCATTTAAGAGCCGCCGTATTTATTCTGGGTGATCCTTTTGGAATTGCTCCCTCAAATACCGATCAGGGATATGTCTTGAGGCGGTTAATAAGACGCGCTATCAGATATGGAAAAAAAATGGGCATTAAAGGTGCTTTTTGTTCGGATATAGCAAAAATTTATATTGATATTTATAAAGATGCTTATCCCGAAGTCGAAAAATTTCATAAAAAAATTGTTGATGAATTGAATAAAGAAGAAGAAAAATTCAGCGGGACCCTTGCACAGGGTGAACGCGAATTTGAAAAAATGCTGCCTAATCTGATGAAAAGTTCAAAACCGGTTTTACCCGGACGTTTGGCTTTCAAACTTTATGACACATACGGTTTTCCGATTGAAATGACACGGGAATTGGCAAAAGAAAACGAGCTTGATGTTGATATGGAAGGGTATTATAAAGCTTATCAAAAACATCAGGAACTCAGCCGCGCGGGAGCTAAAGAAAAATTTGCGGGAGGCTTGGCGGACCATTCCGAACAAACAACGAAATTACATACCGCCACGCACCTTTTGCACCAGGCTTTAAGGAATGTTCTGGGTAATCATGTTGAACAAAGAGGTTCGAACATAACTGTTGATCGTTTGAGGTTTGATTTTACTCATCCTGAAAAAGTAACACGTGAACAACTTGATGATATTGAAGCAATGGTTAATGAACAAATTGAACGCGGTATTGATGTTAAGTGCGAAGAAATGAGTGTTGATGAAGCAAGAGCGGCGGGAGCAACGGGTATTTTTGAATCAAAATACGGTGATAAAGTAAAAGTTTATACTGTTGGAAACTTTAGCAAAGAGATTTGCGGGGGACCCCACGTGGAAAACACAAAAGAACTTGGGAAATTCAAAATTAAAAAAGAACAAAGTTCAAGTGCGGGTATAAGAAGAATAAAAGCGGTGATAATATAGAAAAAATTTCGAAAAACTTTATTTTATTTTATTTTAATGTATAATATCAAATTGGCAGATTAAAAAATCTGCCGTTTAATATTTTTTAACTTCAAGATACATGGAAACCGTTGAAACTTGGGGGGAAGCAATACTCACATCTTTGCAAAATTTATGGCTAAAGATAGTGGCTTTCATTCCGGAAATTTTGAGTGCGCTTATTGTACTCATAATTGGACTGATTATTGCAAGCTTATTAAGAAAACTTGTATTTAAACTACTCCAATTAACAAAAATTGATGTACTGATAGATAAAACAGGTATTACAGAATGGTTCGAAGCATACGGTATTAAATTTTCATTTTCAGGTCTTTTAGCGGGAATTGCAAAATGGTTTATTATAATTGCAGTTCTTATTGTTATAGCTGATATTCTGAATATTCCTCAAATAACTGATTTCCTTGAAAGAATTGTTCTTTATATTCCAAATGTAATCGTAGCAATAGTTATTCTTGCAATTGGTTTGATTATGGGAAAAGCAGCATATACGATTACAAATTCTTCATTAAGCGCTGCTAAGCTTGAAAAAACGCAGGCACATACAGTTGCTGCTTTAGCTAAATGGGCTTTGATCGTTTTTGCACTTTTAGCCGCTTTAACTCAATTAAATATTGCAAGTGAGCTAATACAGATTCTTTTCACAGGTATAGTTGTTATGTTTGCTTTAGCCGGTGGTCTGGCTTTTGGACTTGGTGGCAAAGAACAAGCTGCTAAATGGCTTGAGTCAATGAACAAATTTAAAAAATAAATTATTAAAAACATTAAAGGCCGGATATTTTTTATCCGGTCTTTTTTATTTAACAAGCTCTCCTTCCAAAAGCCATTCTCTTGGTTTTGTAATTTTAACCTCGGCAATTCCACCTTTTAAAGCTTCAGAACCGGAAAATTTAACAGTTTTAAAATGCTCGCTTCTGCCTTCGCAAATACCGCGGTGACATTTTTCCACTAATACTTTTACGGTCCGGCCATCAAATCTTTTATTTTTTTCAAAAGAAATCCGCTTCATTAAATCGTTTAATTTATGCCATCTTTCTTTTTTAACTTCAGTTGGTATGTCATCGGGCATATGCCGTGAAGCAAATGTGCCCGTACGTTCGGAATACTTTGCCAAATAGCACATATCCCATTCAACTTCTTTATAAAGATCCATGGTATCTTTGAATTGTTCTTCAGTTTCTCCGCAAAAACCCACAATTATATCGGTAGTTATGGAAATATCAGGTACTGCCGCACGTAATTTTCTGATTTTTTGCTTATACCAATCCCTTGAATAATTACGGTTCATTCTTTTTAAAACTTTATCGTTCCCCGACTGAACAGGCAAATGTATATAAGGCATGAGCGTATCGAGTTTTGCCATTGCTTTTATAAGCGCGTCCGATAAATCTTTAGGGTGGTTTGATGTAAATCTTAAACGTTTGAGTCCGCGATCTTTCAATTTGTCTACTTGTTTTAAAAGTTCGGCAAAAGGATCCCGGAAATCATTGAATGTATCGGTTTTACTGTCAAACTCACTCTTTCCGTAAGAGTTGACATTCTGGCCCAAAAGCGTAATTTCAATGCATCCATTGTCTACCAGTTTTTCGCATTCCGCCAAGATTTCAGGGATTGACCTGGACTTTTCACGGTGTCTACTGTAAGGAACTATACAATAAGTGCAAAAATTATCACATCCCGTACCGATCGGAACAAAAGACTGAAATTTGGAAGTATAAACGGGATTAATATTAAAATAGTTTTGAAGATTTCCCGAAGTAATACCCGGCGATGTATAAGCCGGCCATAAATAACCGATCAAACCCGGAAGCTTTGGTAAATCTTCAATTCTGAATACCATATCAACTTCGCTCAATCTTTTTAAAAGTTTATCTTTTTCTTGATCCAGTTTTGTGGAGGTTTTTCGAACCATGCATCCTGTTATTCCGGTTATTAAATCCGGACGTTTTTTACGAAATGAAGTGATTTTTTTTATTTGACCAAAAACCTTGTCTTCAGCCTTTTGCTTGATTGAACAAGTATTAAATAATATTAAATCAGCATCTTCCATATTATTGATTTTTTGCATGCCAAGATCTTGAAGCACGGCATCTATTCGCTCCGAATCGGAATAGTTCATCTGACAGCCCAAAGTTTGTATATAGTAATTCTTTTGCATGGTGGAAGCAAAGTTACCAGAAAAAAACCTAAAAAACAACAGTATAGGGAAAGCGGGCCCTTAAGGCCCGCAATTAAATGTAGAACCTAAAGAGCCCGCAAAGGGGTCTGATACGTAAGATACAAAAAGTATCTCAGGTATCAAGGGGATTGAATCGCTCGCCTTCTTAAGACCGAAGTCAAAAGAAGATGAGAAATTCAGGGTTGTAAATCAGAAACGATAGCAAAAATACTACCGAATCATCATTACATAAATATTCTAACACAGATACGAAAGAATGTCAATACTTGTTTGTTTTCGAAAAATCCGACTTTACCGGAAAATTGTCAGAAACCTTCGATTTTTGGCTTCTTACTCTGGCGTAAAAGCAAATTGATTGACAGCTTCAATCTATTCTCGCATACTATTGAAATCCCGTACCGGTACGGGATTAGTTGAATATTAAACTTATTTAAGCCGAAATTTTTTTATCATTCTCTTAAATAATAAAATTTAAAAACCCGGGGTCTTTTCAGTAATTTATGCAGTTTTTCTCTTAAACCAGTTTTTAGCGCGATTCCATAGACCTTTCTTCTCTGATTTCTTTTCAATATCAGCCATAGCAGGAACAGGTGGCGGACCTGTTTTTGGCATTCTATTATCTTCAATTGAAGCATACTCGGGCGGAGTATCAGCGCCATCGCCACGCGGAATATCATAAACCGATGACTTTGCATCTACCGGAATAGGCGGCGGTGTAGCCTGACTCTCCGCTTTATACGCTGCATACGCGGGTACATAAGCGTTTTCACCTCTTGGGACATCATAAACGGACGGCTTTGCATCTACCGGAATCGGCGGAGGTGTCTGCCTTCTTTTTCTGTCCATATCGGCTAAAATAGGTTTTAATTCAATATCGGTTTTTACATCAAACATATCTTCATCTTTTAAAATTCGAGGAGGTTTTTTAGCAAGCATATCACCAAGCACAGGCTTTAATTCAGGCCCTTCAGCCGCACCATACATTGGAACAACCGATTCAATTTGGCTGTCATCAACCTTATGTACTTTTGCATCTTCAGGGATTGGCGGAGGAGTTACCGACTTAACTTTGTTTTCCGCAAACTTAACATCCTGTGGAATTTGTTCGATAGAACCTGTGGAACTCATTCCTTTTTCAGGCATTGGCAAATTCATTACATGTGCAAATCTCCAAAAAGTTTTTAATACCTTTTTCCCATCCGCAAATCTTACTTTTTTACCCTCGGGAACATGATTCGGATCATCAAGCTGAGGATTAAGTTCAGCCAGACCTTCCATCAATTCTTCGCCTCTCTCATATAAGGCTTTATAATAAGCGTAACCTTTTTTCTTTGATTTAATTAATCTCTCATATTTTTTGGTTAACCATCTTGCCTGAATTCGTCTTTTATAATGTGAGTTTTTGTATTCTTCCCAATTTTTTAATTGTGCGTCTTCCTGCGCTGTAATTGTGCCTTTAATGCTTTTTGCCTGAAGTTCTTTTTCTAACATACTCATGTAAATAAGCCATCCTTTTTCCAGTTGTTTTAATTCCTTTTGGTATGCAACTGCGGACTTATAACGATTTTTTAAGGGAAGATTTTTTAATGCTTCTTTTAACCGTTGTTCCATAAATCCCGAAATCGATTTAAAAGGAGCATCCTGCACATCAAAGTACTTACCTTCCCACATTTCTCTATAAGTTCCATTGGGAAGATCATCGATTGTTTTTGTATCAATGTAAGCGAGTTCAATATCGTCGGGTTTTGCAGCCGCGCCTCTAACGTCGGCGGTTTTCTGAACAGGAGTTACTTTAGGTTTAACTACGGGCCGTTGCTGCGCTTTCATTGAGGGCCGCATGGTTGAAGGAACTTTTCCGGGCTCACTCATCGGCTGCGCCATCTGCATAGGTGAAGGTTTACGCATAACAACTCTTTCCTTTTGATCATCTATAGAATTCTTTAATGCCACTTGTGGTTTTGATTCCGGGGAACCGGATTTTCCTCTGCCATATTTATAAGTCAAATAACCTGCGCCACCTACAACCGTTAAAGCCAGCATTAAAATTACCGTCTTAACTTTTCCCGGATTTTCAGCAACCCAGCTTTTTAATTTTTTTTCTCGTTTTGCTGAATCTTCTTCAGCCAAAATTGCTTTTTCCGGTTCGCCTAATTCTGCTTGTATAGCCGGCAAATCAGGCACTGTAATATCTTCAACTTTTTCTTTTTTAACTTTAGCTTGTTCCGATATTTTACTTTGAAGTTCAAAAGGTAAAACTTCCGGTTTTTTACTTGGTATTTCAGGCGTTGTTTTGGTTTCTTGAGCTTTTTTAGGAACCGGGGTTTTTAATGCAATTCCGGGAACAGGTGGAATTACATTATGAGTTTCCTCTTCAATATCATTTTCAGCCGGTTCCGGTTCTTCCTCTGGTTCCGGTTCCGGCTCAAGTTCCGGCTCAAAAACCATCATATCTTCACTGTTTTGAACTCTTGTATCTTCTTCATCTTCTGCCCAAGCTTCTATCGGCTGAGGTTCAACTCTTGTGTCAGGCAATGGAGCTCCAGGGTCTGTTACTTCATTTGTTCTTTCACAATATTCGGTCGGAGATGCCGTACGTTGAATTTTTGACTTTGGGGGATCGGGTATATGTTTTGGATTAACAAAAGTGACATTGTCACTATCTTCATCTTCATAATAATCCCCGCCATCATCCTCCTGCGGGCCTGTGATCATTTCAGGCACAGGTACTTCACCTCCGCCAATCGTAGAAACTTTACCGGGAACAGAAGATATCGCTGCTGCTTCTTTTTTGGGAGTTGGTTTTTCCAAAACCTCTTCAGTATCTTTTTTAGCCCGATTGCGTTCCTCCCGAATCTTTCTTTGACTTTCTTGCCTGGTTTTATCTATTAATTCCAAAAGGTTTTTTCGTTGATCATTAAATTGTTTATCTATAACTTCAATCATAATTTTTTTAACCGTGCCGCCGGCTTGCTCCACTCCCATATGCGTTCTTAAAAAATAACCGTAAACATTCATTGAGCCCATTTCCGTATATTTGGAGAAAATTTCCGAATGCAATTGTTCGGAATTTTTTACTACACCCAATAAACGAACTCGCAATTTTACGTCTTTTTGGCTTAAAGAAGAGATCGGTTCTTTAAGAATGTTTTGCCAGTTATCAAAAGTTTGATCCAAAAAATTCGCTAACTGTGAAGCAATATGCTCCTCAATTCGCTTTTTGCTTGCAATAAAATTCGATCTTATAGCCAAACATACAAACTCAATAAAGCTTCTTCCAACAGGGTCCAAATGAGCCTTTTGATTATCGGTAAATCCTTTCAAATCCTCTTCCGTCTTAATCCATTTCGGGAACAAATTAGTCCTGGCCTGTTCATCATTAAACAATCCCCATATAACATTTTTAATCAACGAAGAAAGCTCCGCGTCCGGATTATTGAAATTATAAGCAGTGTACTTTTCAATCAATTCATTGTTTGTTCCGATTGAAATAAAATCATCAGGATCAATCAACTTAGATGCTTTTTCTTTCATGGTTTCAAATACTTCATCACGTTCCTCAAAAGTCGCCCATTCCGTACTAGACCCTGTTCCGGTAAGTTTTTCTGGTGGCATATTTATAAATATTAATGATAACTAAAAATCGGATTTCCGTTATTTTATAAAGGCAAATAATCTTTTACATTACAAAAAATTCAACTTATTGAATCAATACGGTTGTTAAATTTACCACTTTTATTTTAATTTTGTCAAGTAAATTGAAAAATACTTGGCTCTGGTGTCCCCAGCAGGAATCGAACCTGCATCTAGAGCTTAGGAGGCCCTCGTTCTATCCATTGAACTATGGGGACCTGTCCAAAACAACAAAATCCGTCCGGTCATCCGGCAATGCACTCTTTGCTTTAACCGCGTACTCATCCTGTTTTTCATGTTCGGTTACTCCCATTTCTTTAAGTAATTTTTCCAAATCTTCATCTTTATCGTATTGCATGGGAATCACAACTCTCGGATCAACCTGTTCTATTGTCTGGTGCATTTTTCTGTTATCCAAAGCTCTTTCGCTGGCAGTGGGAACTATCAGAATATCAACATCGCCGATTTTTCTTAAAACCTCTTCATCAGGATCCCGTCCGATTTCAGCCAAATGACAAATGCTGATATCATCAACAAGCAAACTGTATATTATTATACGACCTTTATCGGTATTGCCTTCCTCATGTTCATTTGTATATGCGGGAATAGCAACAATAGCCGCACCCTGAATCTCATATTCACCCGGCCAGTTGATTACTTCACAATTTTCAGCTCCTTTAATTAATTTTGCTTTTTCATGATAATCATCCGTTAAAAGTACCGTGTCGGCTTTTAGGTCTTTAAGTGAATGATTTCCTCCTTCAACAGGGTCGGTAACAATTGTGGTTTTTTTGCCTTTTATTGTAAAAGTGGTTCCCCCGTGCCATTTGATTTCCATTTTAGATTGGTTATTTCAGTAAAAATGCACGCAAATTGTACTGTAATTTTATTAAAAACGCAAAAGCTTGAAGTTTCAGTGATTTTTCGCTAAATTATGGCAGGTAATAAGATAATTTTCAATTATGGGTAAGCTTAAAAATTTACATGCCAGACAGGTGCTTGATTCCCGCGGGAATCCGACTGTCGAGGTTGAAGCATACACAAAAAAAAATATGGCAAGGTCCATTGTTCCAAGCGGAGCATCAACAGGTGTGCATGAAGCGGTTGAACTCAGGGATGGTGATGAATCAAAATATATGGGCAAGGGCGTAACCAAGGCTGTTGCCAATGTGAATAATGTAATAAAACCCGAGATTTTAGGTTTTGATATTTTTGACCAAAAAGGATTGGATCAAAAACTTATTGATCTGGACGGCACTGAAAACAAAAAGAATCTTGGTGCAAATGCAATTCTTGGAGTTAGCCTTGCTGTTGCACGTCTCGCTGCAAAAGAAAACAACGTGGAATTATTCGAATATCTTAATCCCGATGCAAATCTTCTTCCGGTACCGATGATGAATATAATAAACGGCGGCAAACATGCTGATAACGATCTTGATATTCAGGAATTTATGATTATGCCGGTTGGAGCAAAAACTTTTGCCCGAGCCCTCAGGATGGGATCTGAAATTTTCCATAATCTCAAAAAAATTCTTAAAAAAGAAGGACTCGCAACAAGTGTAGGTGATGAAGGCGGGTTTGCTCCTAATCTTTCCACCAATGCAGAAGCTTTTGAATATATTTTAAAGGCCGTTGAAAAAGCCGGTTATAAAGCGGGCGATGAAGTAATGCTGGCGATTGATGCCGCTGCATCCGAGTTTTACAATAAAGAAACTAAAAAATATTCTATAGACGGAAATGATTTAACAAGTGAAGAAGCAATAAAATATTATGAGGATTTGATTGAAAAATTTCCTTTGATTTCGCTTGAAGACGGCCTGGATGAAGATGACTGGGACGGCTGGATAATGCTGAATGAAAAAACCGGTGACAAAGTTCAACTGGTTGGTGACGATTTACTTGTAACAAATGTTGAAAGGCTAAAAAAAGGAATCGAGAAAAAAGCGGCCAACTCAATTTTGATTAAACTGAATCAGATAGGAACTCTTACTGAAACAACAGAAGCAATAAAACTTGCGAAAAGCTCCAACTGGACATCGGTTGTTTCTCACAGAAGCGGCGAAACCGAAGATACTACAATCGCAGACTTTACGGTTGCAATGCAAACCGGTCAAATAAAAACGGGATCTTTAAGCCGTACTGACAGAATATGCAAATACAATCAGCTTCTCAGAATCGAAGAACACCTGGGAGATAAAGCTATTTACCATAATCTAAAAAAATAAATGGGTCCAGGATCACTCACAACACTTCGCAAACAACATATTAAAAAGATTTTTCCGGGAAGGTCTGAAAATTCGCATAAAGGCCAGAACGGTAAAGTAATGATTGTCGGTGGAAGCATTGAGTACTACGGAGCGCCTTTGCTAAGTGCTTTAGGCTCCTTGTACAGCGGAAGTGATTTGGTATATATTTTTGTCCCGGAATGTAATTTTGATGTGAGCAGAAGTTTGTATCCGGATTTTATCGTTAAAAAATTTCCGGGTCATTATTTAACTCATCAGGGTGTTCGGGATATCCTTGAAATGTCAAAAAAGTGTGACGCGGTTTTGATAGGGCCCGGAATGTTTGACCGTGAAGTTACTGTTCGCGCTATTCTTGAATTGATTGAAGCATTGGATACGCCCACTGTTTTGGATTCGACCGCCATTGAAGTTTTAAAACTGGTTAAAGAAGTTCCTTTGAATCAACAGATTGTTGTGTGTCCGCATAAAAATGAATTTGAAAACTTAACAATGCGGGATATTAAAGATAATAAAAACCGGGAAGACATAATCAAATTTGTCAGAACAATAGCAACGGAAATGCAGATAAATGTTTTGTTAAAAAGCCCCAATGATGTAATCGCTTCAACTAAAGGAGATATTGCTTTAAATAAAACGGGCAACGCAGGCTTAACGGTTGGAGGCAGCGGAGATGTTCTGGCGGGTGTAATAACAAGTTTGATTGCACAAGGCGCAACACCTTTTGACGCATGTAAAATTGCCGCGTTTACAGTAGGCTATACAGGTGATTATTTATATAAACAAAAAGATTTCTGCTTTAGCGCAACTGATGTGGCATTGGAGCTGCCTTTTACAATAAGGCAGATTTTACAATGATATTGACGAAAAAGGCACAGGTAGGTTTGCAGTAATTATAGGAATGTATTAAAATCTCGCAGGTAAGGCTTCTGCTCTTTAAAAAATTCGGGGGTGACACATGAGTGAGATCTTCTTTTTTGGTGGAATCGCAGTAACCGTTCTTGGAGTTATGCTGCTGATCTTCATCAAGGATATAACCTTCTCAACATTTCTGATTTTGACAGGCACCTACTCATTCGCGATTTTTTATTTACTTGTGAAAGAAATATTCACCTTAAATAAAGCAATTTTTTGTATACTATGCGTTCTTGTTGTATGGATCCCCATAACAATCAATGAAAGCAGAAACAAAACCAAGCAGAAGCCACACATTTAATGTCCCCGCGAAGCGCATTTGCGCTTCGCGGGGCAATCTTCTAAAATAAAATCATGAATATTGCATTAATAGCAGCGGCAGGTACCGGTAAAAGGATGAAAAACAAGACTCCAAAACTTCTTTTGCCTATACACAATAAACCGGTTTTATATCATACTGTTGTCAATTTCTACGATCATCCGGAAATTGACCGCATAGTTCTTGTTATTAATCGAAAACTTAAAAAACCGGTTGAGAAAATGATCAAAGCATACTTTCCGGGCAATTCAAAAAAAATCAAACTTGTACCCGGCGGCTCAACAAGAGCCGAAAGTGTACTTAACGGTGTTCAGTATATTTCAAGATATCTCAAGCCCGGATCAAAAGATCTTATATTGATTCACAACGGTGCCAACCCGATTGTAAGCTATGATGAAATCAATATATGTATGAAAAAAGCGAAGTCAAAAGGTGCATGTATTGTTACCAAACCTGTAAAATCAACACTTAAAGAAGCTCAAAAAATAAAAATTCAAAAAACTCACAATCGCGAAAAATTCAGGCTTGCGCAAACTCCTCAAATTTTTACATATAAAATTTTAAAAGATTCTCTTAAAAAAGCGGGCGTCGATTATATAAATATGACCGATGAAGCACAGCTTGCAGAGGCGGCGGGACACAATGTCTATCATATTCGGGCATCTGAAAATAATATAAAAGTTACAACAAAACAAGATTATGAATATATACGTCACGTTCTTGGAGATATTCCGGAAGATTATATAATGGGAATAGGTCAGGATAGCCATGAGTTTTCAGATAAAGGAAATTTGATTTTGGGAGGCCTGGAATTTAAAAAAGAAAAAAAGCTAAAAGGAAATTCAGATGGTGATGTTATTCTACATGCTCTTTGCAATGCCCTATTACAGGCAATCGGCCAAAAATCACTCGGAGCTTTTGCGGACAAATGGTGTAAAATCGAAAAGATCAAAGACAGCAAAAAATATATAAAAAAAATACTTAAAAAAGCCGACAAAAAAGGTTATAAAATAAACAATATAGGATGCATGATTGAAGGAAAACATCCCAAAATCGATGAAATATCACCAAAATTAAAAGCCGGCCTTGCGGATTTGTGCGATGTGTCCCAAAACCGAATTGGAATCACAGCAACATCCGGAGAAAATTTAACTTCTTTCGGAAAAGGAAAAGGGTTACAATGTTATTGTATAATATCTTTAAAGAAAAATGATTAATTACGCTTTTGCAAAAGTAAATCTGGCACTGGACATATTACAGAAAGAATCGAGTGGTTATCATCGGATTCAGTCAATAATGCAACAGATTCCTTTGATGGATGAAATTATGTTCACTCAAACGGAGGGGAACGGTAATTTTAATATTAAATTCAGAGGAGACGAAGCCAATATGATCGATCCAAAAAATAATACTGTAATAGACGCAATTAAAGCTCTTAATAAGAACCGGTCATTCAAACATGATTATGAAATTATTGTTGATAAAAACATACCGGTTGCTGCGGGCCTTGGCGGAGGAAGCAGCGACGCAGCTGTGATAATCACCACTTTGAATTCACTTGAAATAATGAAGCTCACTCCCGAAGAAATGCGCAAAATCGGTACCGGAATAGGTATGGATGTGCCGTTTTTTATTGAACGTGAAACAGCGTACGCAACACATTACGGAGAAGAAATCAAAACTCTGCCCAGGCTAACAAATTTAAGCGGCTGGAAAGAAAAATATAAACTTTTGGTTGTACCCCAAATGCGCCGGACAAGCGAACAAATGTATTCAAAAATTAATCTCGGGAACTGCGGCGCAAATACGGATAAAACGGAAAAAATGCTTAAAAGCATCGAATCTAATTCAACCGAACATGTTTTTGAAAACCTTCATAATGATTTTGAAAATTTTGCAGGCGAAGGTTTTATTGAACTTAAAGATAAATTACTTAAGAACGGCGCTGAACATGTAATTTTATGCGGCTCGGGTACAGCAGTATTCGCGCTTTCTAATAGTCCGTTCGATTCAGAAGCGCTTTCCCGAGAGTTACCGAATCAGCGTATTCTAAATCTGATCCGATAGGCAAACCACGCGCAATTCTCGAAATTTTAACATTGCTTTCGGAAAAATATTTTTGAATATAAAGTGCTGTTGCCTCGCCTTCCATGCTGGGGTTTGTAGCCAATATAAGTTCTTTTATTTCAGCACTGTTATCAACACGGCTAAAAAGTTCCGTGATTTTTAGCTGATCGGCCGTTATTCCGTCAACCGGTGACAAAACACCATGCAAAACATGGTACAAACCTTTATATTTGCCGGTTTTTTCAATTGCAATAACATCCAAAACCTCCTCTACAATGCAAACCCTGTGAGTTTCCCGCGTTGGATCGCTACAAATATTGCACGGAGATTGTTCCGTTACATGCCAGCAATACTCGCAAAACGCCAACCCGTCTTTTAGATTGAGCAAAGATTCTCCAAGCGGTTTTATTCTCTGATGAGGCGACCTTAGCAAATAAACCGCCAGCCTTTGAGCGGACTTTGGGCCTATACCGGGGAGCCTGGCAAGTTCATCAATAAGTTTTTGTAAAGAAGCGGGGAGCATAATCTAACGTTCTAAATGTTTTAAAAATTCCGAACGGGTTTTATCATTCTTTTTAAATAAACCTTTAACAGAAGAAGTTGTAACAACAGTATTTTGTTTTTCAACCCCGCGTGCCATCATACACATGTGTCTGGCTTCCAAAATAACACCCACACCTTTGGGATACAAAGCTTCGTTTAAAGCCTCCGCAATTTGCTGTGTCAGCCTTTCCTGATTTTGCAAACGCCGTGAAAAAATCTCAACAATTCTCGGAATCTTTGAAAGTCCTATTATTTTGCCGTTCGGAATGTATCCAACGTGAGCTTTTCCGTAAAAAGGAATCAAATGGTGCTCACATGTACTGTAAAATTCGATGTCTTTAACAACAATCATTTCGTCATATTTTTCGTCATCGAAAACAGTAAGGATATCTTCGGGCTCCTGCCTGTAGCCGGAATAAAGTTTATCCCAGGCTTTACTGAATCTGTCGGGAGTCTGTTCAAGGCCTTCGCGGTCGGGATCATCTCCTATATATTTTATGAAGTCGCGTGTAAATTCTTTGATTTTATCTTTATCCATAGTAAAGTGGTTTTAAATCACCGGGTGATATTTTAACATTTTGGTATGAAAATATACACCAAAACCGGAGACAAAGGCAAAACTTCTTTATATGACGGAGAAAAAGTAAGCAAAAGTTCTTTGCGTGTGGCGGCATACGGCGATATTGACGAGTTAAGCAGTTCGATTGGGTTTGCGATTTCGATTGTGAAATCGCGACGTGTAAAAAAAATCCTGGAGAATGTTCAGCGAGATTTATTTGTTTTGGGATCACACATTGCAACATGCAAAAAAGAAGATTATGATATTTTGCCGGAATTAGAAAAGGTGATCGATGAATTCAGCGAAAAACTGCCAAAATTAACACGTTTTGTCCTGCCCGGCGGAACAAAAGGGGCGGCCGCAATCCACCTGGCGCGAACATGCTGCAGGCGCGCAGAAAGAACATGCGTAAAATTAAGTGAAGAGCAATACTTATACGAATCGGTTCTTCCATACTTAAACAGACTTTCGGATTTACTTTTTGTATTGGCCAGAGTTATGAATAAAAGGAAAGATATTCAAATAGCATCTATCTCTGAAAATTCAAATCAAAGAAAAAAATTTTCAGGTTAGCCCGAAGCTCATGAAATCTAAACTTTTTGTCGATCGTGTCAATTGTTCCATCTGGCATTTTGTTTTTGAGCTCGGACAAACTAAAACTTCTCAACTTGATAAGTATAAACAACGGTTTCGTCGTCCTTCCACGCATCAGGCTCAAGTCCAGCTTTTAAACACAGGCTTGATAAAAACTGCTCTTTTTCAGGAATATCATCCCAAACCTGTGGCAGATAAGTGGCTTTATAACCGCCCTGTTCAACTACTACTCCGTCTATAGCCGGCTGAATTTGTTCAACAGAGATTTTTTCCGGAACAGTTAATATAGAAATTTCAATATCAAGCTTTTTGAATTCATCTTCAGTTAATGCGGGAAATCTTGGATCACCAAAGGCGGCCTCGTGAGCGTTGCGCTGAACCGCCTCCCACAAAGGATAAACCGGTTCGATATTTCCGATGCAACCGCGCAATTCTCCCTCGATTTCAAGTGTTACGAATACTCCCCTTTTTTCATGAAATTCGGGTTCTTCAAATTTCCAATTTTTGAGTTCTTCAACTGCGAGTTCCGCGGCTATTGTATTATGTGCTAATTCCTTTAATTTAAATTTTTGTGCTTTTTCCATAATCTATTTTGTGAATGCATAACAACCATAACCCACTACGCGGCTTTTGTCACCGGCAGTGTCGCCGGAATTTTTATAATCGATAAAGTGGCCTTTTAAGCCGAGTTTTTCAGCAAGATGCAATAACGTTAAAATTCCTTTAATTCCGCATGCCTCAACTGTTTTTGCATTCTCAATGTCGAGCCGCGGAAAGTAAGTGCTTGCTTGTTGATCAAGTTCTTTGGCTTCTTCGTAAGTATAAAAATGGCTTAAATCAGAGCTTACAACAATTATCACATCATCGCGCACAGCAAAATCTTCAAGTTCGTTTGCCAATGCTTTGCTGTTCACTTCGCCCAAACAAACAGGATACAAGTCAATGTCCGGCAATACTTTCTGCAAAAAAGGCACCTGAACTTCAAGAGAATGCTCTTGTATAAAAGGTTCTTCAAATTCTTTAATCAAATCACTTGTTGTAACTTTTTTAACATTAACTTCTCCCAATGGAGTCCGCCATATATTCGATTCGGGAACCGCAGTGCCTAAAAAAGGCACGTAATGTGAAGGCCCGATCAGCAAAACTTTTTTGATATTAGCGCCCTTAATTAAATTATAACCCGCAGCCGCCACAATGCCGGAATAAACATAGCCCGCATGGGGAACTATTAAAGCTTTCACCTCTCCTTTAATTTTCGGCTTTTTGCATTCCTGTAAAAAGTCGTCAATCATTTGATTCAGACTTTCTTTGTCTGACGGGTAAAAAGCCCCTGAAACAGCCGGTTTTCTTATTTTCACCATACGCCGGGTAGTTTATGACCACAGTTTTTACATTCGCCTTTATTATTAACATCACATTTTTCACAATCCAAGCCGAATCTTTTAATTACGATCTTATTACACTCGGAGCAATGCGTACTTTCGGCCTCCAGACCCGGAATATTGCCCGTATAAACATATTTAAGACCCGCTTTTTTGCCGATTTTATATGCTCGCTCCAGTGTTTCCGCAGGTGTCGGAGGCGTATCCATCATTTTATAAGCCGGATAAAAAGCAGTTACATGCCATGGTATATCCTTTGAAACCGATGCAACATATTCCGCAATTTGCCGCAGCTCTTCATCGGAATCGTTTTTGTCCGGTATTATAAGAGTTGTAACTTCAAGCCAGATTCCCATTTTATGAGTTCGTTTAATATTATCAAGAACCGGCCGGAGTTTTGCACTGCATACATCCTTATAAAATTCTTCATTAAAACCTTTTAAATCAATATTAATCGCATCAAGATAAGGATGGATTTTTTCAAGTGCTTCTTTTGATTCGTATCCGTTTGAAACAAAAACATTTTTAATACCGTGCTTGTGCGCGAGCTTTGCCGTGTCGTATGCGTATTCAAAAAATATGGCAGGCTCATTATATGTGTAGGCGATTGAAGGTATATCGTTTTCCAGACAATACTTAACCGCATCTTTTGGCATCAAATCCTCTCCGATTGCCTCCTCTTCATTTTTTAATTTAATCTGTGATATATCATAATTCTGACAAAACAAACAATGAAAATTGCATCCGACAGTACCAAAACTAAAAATTTTGGTACCCGGCATAAAATGGAACAAAGGCTTTTTTTCAATATTATCAACATGAGCAGCCACTGCTTTTCCGTAGACCAACAAATACAAATCTCCATCTTTATTTTGACGGATTCCGCAAATGCCCGTTAAACCGTCCGGAATATTGCAATACCAATTACAGGCCTTGCATTCGACTTTTTTATCTTCTTTTTTCTTGTAAAGAATACACTTATGCATCTTTAAGCTTTAATTTTAACCACCTTCCTTTTATTCAGCTGCTTGCTGACAAAAGGCCATACAAGAATATAAATCAATCCTAAAATTCCAAGATATCCTACAATATCCACACGTACGGGGAAAATAAAAATAAATGAAACAATTCCGATCACAAACTGCAAGATAAGCGGCATGAATTCCATATTTTCACGAACTTTATAAAACTGTCCTATAACAGCCAAAACCATTAATCCGATATACAAAGGCTGTAATAAAGAGGGGTCCAAAAATCCGCCAAACCCGATTGCAATGAAACCGGAATATAAATATGGCGCTTCAAGCCCCAAAAGGCCTATTATAATGCCCGGAATATTACCTATATAAACAAATGAACGTTTCATATTCCGATGATATCATAATTTGAGATTTCTTTTAAGCCCTTTTAAACCCGCTCTTTTAATCGGAGAGCCGGCAAATTTTTGATCGAATTTTTCCGGGGACATATTTTGAATTTCATCCGGATTCAGTTTTGATCCGGCGATATGATTTAAAAATTCAGGAATCTGAGTTGTTTTTGCTCTGCAATTATGAGGACAAACCTCCTGGCAAATATCGCATCCGAATGCGCGGTCTTTAATATCTCCGGTTAACGGACCTTTTTTCTCGATTGTCTGATAAGAAATACATTTGCGTGCATCAAGTCGGTAAGGATTTTTTAATGCTTTTGTTGGGCAGGCATCAATGCACTTTGTACAAGTGCCGCATGAACCCATAAAATTTTTAGCGGGCGGATCCGGCTTTATTTTGATTGTTGTTATTATTTCAGCCAGAAAAACCCACGAACCGAATTTTCGGGTAATCAAAGTTGTGTTTTTACCTATAAATCCAAGGCCCGCCTTAGCTGCAAAAGCACGCTCCAAAAACGGGCCCGCATCGGAATAAAGTTTAAAATCCCGTTTTGATGCTCCGGTTTTTTCCATAATAAAGCGTCTGAGTTTTTTTAATTTTTTATCAATAACTTTGTGATAATCTTTGCCGAAAGCATACCTTGCAACTTTATAATCCGAATTAGCACCTTGTTGATAATAATTCATTCCAAGGCAGATAATTGAACGCGCTCCGGGTAAAATTTTTTGCGGATCCGCACGTTTTTCAGGCTCTTTCTTCATATATTTCATATCAGCTTCAAATCCGGAATTAAGCCAATTTTCAAAATTTTTTTTTGCTTCGGGCAGCGGCGTTGCTTCAATTATTTTTACCAAATCAAAACCCGAATTTTTTGCAAAATCTTTTATTTCATTATTCATTAAAATCAATTAGAATCAGTTTGCATTTACATTATATAGCATGAAAAAAATAATCACATCCGCACTTTTATTTTTTAGTCTTTTTCAAACCGCCGGAGCAATAGTTAACGAACCGATTGAAGAAACTTACGTTGAAGCCAAGATTACCGATGTAAAAGAACAAAAAATACAAATAGACAAGCAGAGTCCCATGTATGACCCATCAAAAGGCGGACCTCAATACACAAAAATTCAGGATGTAACCTACGAAGTGCTTGAAGGCGATCATAAGGGTATAATTTTTTCATCAAAAAACGAATTATCCGGACGTATATTTGATCTCGATTTAAAAAAAGGAGACGAAGTTGTGGTTTTATTGAAGCAATATGACGAAGAAACTTTTGAAGGATTCGCAACGGATTATGTACGCAGCGATACTATGATTGTTTTTATAGTTTTATTTATGATTGCGCTTGTTGCATTGGGAAAATGGAAAGGTCTGCGGGCGTTGGTAAGCCTTGTAATAACAGTGGGAGCGGTGTTTTTGGTTTTAATTCCATATACGTTGGAAGGTTACAACCCTTTATTACTCGCGATTTTTATTAGCGTTATCATTACAATCGCCACAATATTAATAATTTCAGGAATCAATAAAAAAGCTTTAAGTGCTATTACAGGTACAATAGGAGGCTTGCTTTTTGCCGCGCTGATTGCTTATATAGTCGGGCAGATAAGCATGTTAAGCGGTCTATCGGGCGAAGACGCACGCGTACTTTACATAAACCGTTCCGAACTAAACTTTGCGAATATATTTTTTGCGAGCATAATTATAGGTGCGCTTGGCGCTGTCATGGATGTTGGTATGTCAATTTCTTCATCGGTACATGAAATAGCGCAGTCAAATCCTAAAGCAGGCTCAAAAAAACTTTTCAAATCGGGAATGAATGTTGGTACCGACATTATGGGAACAATGTCGAATACTCTTATTTTAGCTTACGTGGGAAGCGCTCTGCCTTTACTTATGCTTTTTTCAATAAATGATTTCAGCGCAATGCAGGTAATGAACTTTGACTTTATGGCGGCGGAAATAGTGAGATCGTTAAGCGGCAGTTTCGGGCTGCTGCTGGCTATTCCGGTTACTGCTTCAGTCAGCGCTGTATTCGCCAGGAGGTAATTCGGAATTCTCATCAACTTTAGGTTTCAATTCTCTCATTAACTGAATTTTTTCAGCTGTATCTTTATAGGGATCTCTGATTTTTAAAGTATCAAGATAATAATCATAAGCGCTTCCGTATTCAGCAAAAAATTCAAACATCTGAGCGGTTTTATATTTATATAAAGGATTGTTTTTTGACAATTCATTTGCATGTAGCATAAAACCTTTAGCTGAAGCTTCATGTTGAGTACTCTGAGCTTCGTTATTTTTATAAATATCGGCAAGCCTTGAATGGACCAATGCCATATTGGCTAATATATTAGGGTATCCGGAAATTAATATATGAGCTTCTTCATATTTTTTAGCAGCGTCAATTAAGAAAGTTTTCTGCATTTCTTCGGGTAGTCTTATTGCAAATTCAAATAGAAAATCTGCATGACCCTCAAAATACTCGGGTATATACGGCATCAATTTTTGGGCTAATTCATAATTTTCAATTGTTTTTTCAAGATCACCCTGAGAAGCAAAATGAGTTGCCTGTTTAAAATGGTAATCCGCTCTTAAAGAATTAAAGCTGAAAACTAATAAGCCAATACAAACACTTAACGCTGCAAATATTATTATGAATTTTAAATAAATATTGGATTTAATATATTCAGCTTTCCGGTTTTGTAATGTATAACCGATTAAACTACCTGCAATAGTAAAAAATAGGAATAAAGTAACAATCGTACCAAAGCTTATTGAAACCTGGATCAAATATACAATCGCGGCGGTTATCAAACCATATTCATAAATTTTATCTTTTCGGTCAGCTTTTTTTAAATATTTAAAGGCATATACAAAAAGCATTATAATCATTGCAGCATATACAGCAAAACCTAACAAACCCTGCGTTGCAGCAATGTTCAGATATTCATTGTGTGCGGTTTCCGGCGTAATATGGTCTTGTGCATCGTCCGGCAGTCTATAATCCGTTCTTCTGTACTGATTGTAAATATCTTTGTAGCTTGATAGTCCGTGCCCCAAAAACGGTTTATCACCAATCATCTCAAAACTGCTCAGCCACCAGCTTATTCTATCGGGAATATTTCCTTGTTGCATAAAAGTTACAGTGGATACTGTCCTCTCGACCACGCCCAATCTGCTTATCGGTCCGCTTAAAAGTATGCCCATTATCGCGACCAAAATTAAACCCGCTATAGTATATTTATAAGTTTTCTTTTTTAATTTTTTTTGTTTCAAAATAAAAACCAGCCAAAAAATTCCTGCAATCAAAACCGCAAAAACTCCTCCGCGGCTGGCGGTCAAAATCAAAGTTAAGGCCAGCAATGCAAAGCCAATCCAAAGTGCTGTTTTTAATTTTTGTTTATCTTCATTAAATATCAAGCCCAGTAAAAGCATCAGGTTCATTCCAAGATATGCGGCTGTGTGGTTGCTGTGGCCTATAGTTGCAAAAAGCCGTTCCTGAGGGTCCATTGTCCACGGAATAAAATTCACAAACACATCAAAATATTGAAGCAATCCGTATAGAGCTACTAAAAATGCCGTACAAACAGAAACCCACATTAATTTTACAATTTTTTCACGCGTATTAATAAAACTGAAAACAATATAAATCCAAAAAAGCAAGTTAAGCACCGTGAATATTCCCAGAAATCTTCCATATGTTCCAAAAAGGCCGGTATAAATATTTACAGTAACAAAAGTGTTAATTATCGAAACAACTCCGTAAGCGATCACAAACCAGAAAAACTTTGAAAACCTTACCTTCAGTTTGTCGTCAAATAAACATTTTATGGCCCACAGCAAAATAATAATTAATGTTATTATTCTAAAAATATACAGTTTGGGAGCGCCGAAAACGGAATTAAGCTGAGGCATGAATATAATCGGCACCAAAACAACCGATGCATAAACAAGCCATTCGATTATTTTGGTGAGTTTTTTTCTTATATTCATAGATTGTTGATTAGTAGGCACCTTTGCCGGTTATTACCGCCCAGAATGTTTTAATTAATATAACCAGATCAAGCAGTAACGACTGATTTTGTATATAATAAAAGTCATATTCTATATTCTCATGAAGTGGCAGGTCTTTTCTACCCAAAATTTGCCAAAGTCCGGTTAACCCGGGTTTTACCTGCAGCCTTTTACGCTGCCACTTGGAATATTTTTTAACAATAAACGGCATTTCGGGCCTGGGCCCAACCAAAGACATGTCATCTTTTAATACATTTAATAACTGCGGCAATTCATCAAGACTCGTTTTACGCAAAAATTTACCTATACGTGTTATCCGCTTGTCCGCAGCTTTTGTAGGCGCAACTTCATAAACCGCGGTTGACTTCTTCATTGTACGAAATTTGTATAAATTGAATGTTTTGCCGTCTTTGCCAACTCTTTTATGAACAAAATGTGCGGGCCCTTTTGAGTCCGATCGTATCAAAATCACAATTAAAAACCACAAAGGTGAGAGCGCAACAAGCAAAAACAATGACACAAAAACATCTATAAAACGTTTTGTTAATCTATACAAAATATTCGGTTTTTTGGGTTTAACGTCGATTGAAGGAATCCCTTCAAGTTCGCTTATATTAATGTTTCCGGCCAAAATTTCGTATAATGACGAGATAAGTTTAAATCTCACGTTGAGGTTTTCAGATTCAGTCATAAGTTCAAGCATCTTTTCGTGTGCAATTGCCGGATCGGAAACATAGACAATATCAATTTTTTGCTTTTTGATAATTCGCGAAAGTTCATCAAGTTTACCCATTATTTTGATGTTCTTTTTTTTAACATTATCATCCACAAAACCGATCACCAAATATCCGAAATCCTTAAATTTTCCGATTTGTTCCGCTAATTTCCGGCCGGGTTTACCTGCTCCGATTATCAAAATTCTGCTTATTCCTTTACCTTTTTTTATGAGCCATCTTTGATAAAGCCTCACAAAATATCTTCCCGAATTCAAAAAAACACCTGCAAACAAAACAAAAATCAAAACAAAACCGCGCGAGTAATCATATTTATATAAAAATGATCCGGCCATCAATAAAACAGCGGACATTAAAACCCCTTTTATTACAGTGAATATCTCGCTTGTACTATCTATGCGGATTTTTTGCTCGTATAAACCGAAAAAATAAAAAACAACAACAAGTATAATAAAAGCAATGGGTAAAGCCTGTACGTATATAAAAATCGGCTGAATAGGCCCGGCAATAAAATTTCTAAAATAATACGCACAAAAAAAAGCAATCAGAAAAAATACCAAATCGGAAGTCAGTAAAATTAAAATGGACGGTTTTTTTTGATTAGTAAGTCGGAGGAAACTTTGCATATATTTCTAAATTTTTTGATTTATAAAAGCGGTGTTTCATACTGCCGGATTTGACGAACCATTTTTGCATATCAAAACGGGTGACTCTTTTTCGTTTCATGATTATATGACGCCAGCTTAAAGTTTTCGGCAGCATTCTTAAATATTGAAAATAACCTTTAATCCAGCCTTCTTTCAAAAAACTTTTTAACACACGTTTTTTTGTTAAGTAAATGACATCACGCAGCATTGTCAATATGAATTCATTTTTAACGAGCATTAATCTTTCATTAATAATAAACTGCCTTCTTTCGAGTGTTTTGCTTTTTTCGATTGTCGCTTTTTTGCGAGTATTACGGCAATGATAACTCACAAGAGAAGGCAAATAATAAACCTTCCAACCCAAAAGATGCAGTCTCCAGCAAAGGTCGACATCTTCCAAATATAAAAAGAAATTTTCATCAAAAACTTCTCCTGAAATCCGCGCATCTTCAAGCGCGCTTTTCCTGTAAAATCCGCAAATGTTTCTTATACTGAATATTTCGCAGGGATCTTCAAATTGACCTTCGTCGCGTGCACCTCGGGCACTTAAAATTTCACGGTCAACATACGCGTGTATACCCACTGTATCAAAATAAGGTGTTTTGCCGGAATTATTAAAATCATACTGATATATCTTACCCATCATTGCCGCTATATGTCGGTTGTTCTGCATTTTTTTAACCGCATTTTCAAGGTAATCTTTTTCCAGAATAACATCGGGGTTCATTAAAAGTATGTACTCTCCGGAAGCATATCGAATGCCCAGATTCAAAGCCGGTCCGAACCCTATATTTTTCATATTACGCACAGTTGAAACCCATTTGTAGTTTCGCTGAATATGAGCAATACTTTGATCAAAAGAAGCATTGTCTATATAGATTACTTCAACATTATTCTGATTATAAATTGTTTGATGCCGAATAGATTTAAGGCAATCATCCAGATATTTTTTTGCCTTATATCCAACAATTACAATTGAAATTTCGGGAAGTTCAATTACCATGTTCCAATTTTAACACAAAATTGTTAGCAGGAGGAGGCGGCGATCATTTTGTGGAATCTGAACTTCTTGTCGATAGCTGTTTCGGACTGATGCGCAAGCTCATGGTGAGCTTTGCAAAGGGCTTCAAGGTCTTTGTGGGAGCGAAAGATGGACCACGGTTTTTTGTGGTGGATTTCAGTGGCGGGTTTGTTACATCCCGGGGCAGAACACAGGCCGCTTGCTTCTCTGCGTTTTTGCGCAGGCACGGCTCTTGATTTTGGATTTGAAGCTTTCG